>NZ_JBHSIR010000005.1:0-40682 GCF_042653605.1 Pseudonocardia sp. GCM10023141 | reverse complement strand
CGCAGCAACTGACATACCTCATTCTCGCGCACCACCAACCGTAAACAGAGTTACGACACGCGACACTAGGAGTGCCTACGGTCGCCAAGGCTCTCGCGTTGCAGGAAAGCCACTTTCCTGCCATCTCCTTGCGGGAAAGTGGCTTTCCTGCAATCGGGGTGGGGGTGGCCGCGGCCGGCTCAGCGAACCGACTTGATCCGGTAGACGAGCACGGCGCCGACGGCACCGAACGCTGCCGCCACCGCGTACAGCGTCGGGTACCCGCCCAGGTTCGTCACGATGGGCGCGGCGATCACGGGCGCGATGACCTGCGGCAGCGAGCCGGCGATGTTGAGCACGCCCAGGTCCTTCCCGCGGTCGGCCGAGGCCGGGAGCAACTGCGTGAGCAGGGCGAAGTCGACGGCGGTGTAGCCCCCGAAGCCGATGCCGAGCACGATCGCGGCGAGGATCGCGCCCGGCCACGTCGTCCAGACGGCGAGCAGCAGCATGGCGGCCGCCATCGTCAACCCGGCCCCGCAGACGAAGACGCGACGCTTGCCGATGCGGTCCGACCAGATCCCCGAGATCGCCACCGACCCGAACGTCGCGACGATGTTGATGCCCGTGAGGATCAGGACGCCCGCGGCGGGGTCGGCGAGACCCACCGAGTCCTTGAGGAAGAAGAACAGGTACAGCAGCGCCACCGAGTTGGCGAGGTTCATGAGGAACCGGGTGAGCCAGCCCCAGCCGAAGTCGGGGTGGCGGCGGGGGTTGACCCACAGCACCCCGCGCACCGCCGCCCACGTCAACGCGGGACGGTCGTGGCGAGCGAGGATCCGGTCCCCCCGCTGGAACAGGAACGGGACCGCCGTGATCACCAGGCAGCCACCGCAGACGAGGTAGCCGACGACGGTGTCGCCGCTGACCGTCGCGATGACGGTGCCGGTGGCGATGCCGACGATCTGGGCGAGCCCGAAGAACCCCGCCGCCGTGCCGCGCTGCTTCGCGGGCACCTGATCGGGCACCACCGCGCTCAGCGCCGAGTAGGAGCCGTTGACCATCGTCTGGACGGCGCACCAGCCGATCACCACCATCACGATGGTGCTCGCCGACGACAGCAGGACGATCGCGAGGAAGCCGCCGGCCGTGCCGACCAGTATCCATGGCCGTCTGCGCCCGAACCGCGACGTGGTGCGGTCCGACAACGCCCCGAAAAGCGGGTTCGCCACCAGCGCGAACGCCGCACCGCAGCCGAGTACCAGCGCGAGCGAGGCCTCCTTGGTGTCGGGTGCCAGCGCCTCGATCTGTCGCGGCAGCAGGATCTGCAGCGGCCCGAACAGCGCGATGAACACGCCGATCCAGGCAGCCGAGTAGGAGAGGACCCAGCGGGGGCGGACGTTGACCGTCGGT
This sequence comes from Pseudonocardia sp. GCM10023141, assembly GCF_042653605.1. Lineage (NCBI taxonomy): Bacteria > Bacillati > Actinomycetota > Actinomycetes > Pseudonocardiales > Pseudonocardiaceae > Pseudonocardia > Pseudonocardia sp. GCM10023141. The sequence goes on along the minus strand of NZ_JBHSIR010000005.1, from coordinate 39,293 downwards.
TCCGCGAGCGCGCTGCCGCCCGTCATCCGTCGCCGCCGGGAAGGGGCTCAGCGAGCCCCGGCATCCACGCCACCATGCATGACCCTTCCGGCCTCAACCACTGCGCCCACCACGATGTCGAACTCGCCGGGCCGCGGTCAATCGACGGGGCCGCCGGCGCCCATCGGACTGCAGCATGGTGGCTTTCCCAGCGTTGGGTCGCAGGATGGCCACCATGCTGCGATCGGGGCGGGGCTCCCCGCTCAGGCCGTGACCCCGCCGTCGAGCACCAGGTCGTGTCCCACGGCGAAGGTCGACTCCCCCGAGGCCAGCCAGAGCACCCCGGCCGCCACCTCCGCGGTGGATCCGACGCGCCCGAGCGGCACCAGCCCGGCCAGCCGCGTGTCGCGGTCGGCGGCGGTCTCCCCCGGTCGCATCGACAACGGGGTGTCGGTGGCACCGGGGCTCACCGCGTTGATGCGGATGCCGTCGGCGATGTGGTCGCGCGCCGCTGCCCGCGTCAGCGCGCTGACCGCGGCCTTGGTGGCTGCGTAGGCCGCCATGCCGGGGCGCCTGCCGTGCCAGCCGATGTTGGACGCGACGTTGACGATCGCCCCGCCGCCGTGCGCCCGCATGTGCGCGATCTCGTGCTTCATGGCCAGCCAGGTGCCGGTCAGGTTGGTGGCCACCGCGGCGTCCCAGTCTGGCTCGGGGATGTCGGCCGTGGCCGCGGGCCGGGTGAACACGCCCGCGTTGTTCACCGCCACGTGCAGGCCGCCGTGGGTCTCGACGCAGGCCCGCACCATGGCCGCAGCGTCGGACGACACGGCGACGTCGGCCACGACGTGGCTCCCCTTCCCGCCCGCCGCCTCCACCTGCGCCACCGTCTCGACCAGCCCGGCGGCGCCCCGGCCCGCCACCACGACCGTGGCCCCCTCGGCCGCGAACGCGAGCGCGATGGCCCGGCCGATGCCGGATCCCCCGCCCGTCACCAGCGCGACCGCGCCGTCAAACCGTGCCGCCATGACTCTCCTATTCAAAACCGATCGTTCTTGATATCGCTCAGCCGAGCAGCGTCAGCACCTGCGACGTCGCGTCGCGGAGCCGGTCGGGCGACGACGATCCCTTGCCCAGTACCTGCAGGCCCTGCAACGTGGCGAGCAGGAGCCGGGCCAACGCTCGCGGATCCCGCTCCGGCGCCAGCTCACCCGCAGCCCTGGCTCGCGACAGCGCCAGCGTGAAGGCCACCTCGAGGGTGTCCCAGCTGGCCGCCACCCGCTGCGCCACCTGCGGATCGGACGGCAGTTCGACCGCGGAGTTGACGACGAAGCAGCCCCGCCGCACGTCGCCGACCAGTATCTCCTCGACGTAGCGATGGATCAGGTCACGCAGCGCGGGCAGTGCGGGCCCCGGCCGCGAGAGATCCTCGACGACCCGGGCGTCCGTGACGCGCACATACCGGTCCAGCGCGGCGAGGTAGAGCTCGTGCTTGGAGCCGAACGTGGCGTAGAGGCTCGCCTTGCCGACGCCGAGGCGCTCGACGAGATCGCTGACCGCCGTGGCCTCGTAGCCCCGTTCCCAGAACAGGTCGAGCGCGGCCTGCAGGGCGGCATCGACGTCGAACTCCTTGACCCTGGCCATGGCTGAACCGTAGCTCTAGCTAGAACGATCGGTCAAATATTACGCGGAGCTACGCAGATCTGCGTAGCGGGGTGCCGCCGCGCGTCGGACGACCGGGAGGTAAGGGCGCCGCAGCCTGGAACGGTGCAGACGAGGAGCTCCCGCGACCTCCTGTCCGGACCCCGCGGGGTCACCCTGCTCGGACTCGCCGTCGGCGCCATCGGGATCGGCATCCTGTGGGCGTCGGGTGTCGTGTTCCCCTTCTACCCGCCGCCCGGCATCGTGATCCTGCTGGTCGGCATGCTGTTCGTCGGCCTCGCGCCCTGGCGGTGGGCCCCGGCGATCGGCGTGCTGCTCGGGCTGTTCGTCATCGTTGGCTTCCTGATCTCCCCCGACGGCATGCCCAACCTGACCGGTGCCCACGGGGTGGGCGTGTCGATCGGTTCGGTGATCCAGCTGCTCGGCGGGCTCACCGCGCTCGTCGCGGGCGCGCTCGCGGTCAGGACGGCCACCACGACCAGCTGGGCCCGGGTGTGCGCGTGCACCTTGCCCATCGCCCTGCTGACGTGGGTCCGGACCGTGTCCGGGCTGAGGAACAGCTCCCGCGCGATCTCACCGTCGGAACGCCCGGTGCTCACCCAGGCGACGACCTCCCGCTCCCGGTCGGTGAGGTCGTCGAGGCCGTCCACCGGAGCCGGGTCGGCCGCTGCCTGGCGGGCGAACAGCGACACCACGCGCCGCGTGACCGACGGTGACAACAGCGCCTCGCCCGCCGCCACCACCCGGATCGCCCGCACCAGCTCCTCGGGCGCTGTGTCCTTCAGGATGAGCCCGGCGGCACCGGCCTGGAGCGCCTCGAAGATGTACTGGTCGATCTCGAACGTCGTCACCACGACGACGTGCACATCGGCCGGCGCGGGCTCGGCCGCGATGCCCCGCAGCACCTCCAGTCCGTCCATCCCGGGCATCCGGATGTCGAGGAGCAGGACGTCGGGCCGCTCGCGGTGCACCAGCTCGAGCGCCGCACGTCCGCTGCTCGCCTCGCCGACCACGCACATGTCGGCCTCGCGCTCGACGAGGACGCGCAGGCCCATGCGCACGAGCTCGTGGTCGTCCGCCAGCGCCACCCTGATCATCGGCCGGCCGCCGGCAGGCGAGCGGTCACGGCTGAACCCGCCGCCCGGGCGCGGTCCTGCCGCGAAGCGACCCCCGACGGCCTCGACGCGCGTCCGCATCCCGGTCAGCCCGCGCCCGGCCACCGCACCGTCGGCGCCGACCCCGCGGTCGTCCACCTGCACCAGCAACCGGCCGTCCCCCCGCCCGATCCGCACCTCGGCCCGCGTCGGCCCGGCATGGCGCAGCACGTTGGTCAGCGACTCCTGCACCACCCGGAAGGCAACCACATCGACGTCCGGGGCGACGGGCACCTCCGGGTGCGCCACGGTGAGATCCACGGGCAGCCCGCCCGCCCGAACCCGGTCGACGAGCTCCTCGACGTCGACCAGGCCGGCGGGCCGGCGGGCCGGGGTGGATCGTGTCCAGCATGGCGCGCAACGACGCGAGCGAGGCCGCACTGGTGGTCCGGATCGCCTCGAGCGACGTGCGGGCCTGCTCGGGCCGCTCGTCGAAGAGCAGCAGCGCGCCCCGGCCTGCATCGCGACCACGGCGAACCCGTGCCCGGCGACGTCGTGCACCTCACCGGCGATCGCCATCCGCTCCTCGAGCGCCACCCGTGCCACCAGCTCGCGACGCGCCCGGTCGCGGCCCGCGATCATGACGTGCACGAGCGCGCCGAGCACCCACGGCAGGACGATCCAGCCGGTCCAGGCCAGCGTCAGCACCGCCGGAGCGTCCACCTCGTGCACCAGCCGGACCGCCACCGTCGCCGCAGCCGCGGCGATCCCGCAGGCGATGGCCGAGATCCGCAGGCCACGCCTGCGGGCCACCTCGAAGATCGCGATGACCATGCACAGCTGCACCGGCCCGTACGGGTAGCCGAGCAGCAGCTAGGCGCTGACCACGGCCATCGTGGCGGCCAACGCCCACACCGGCGCGATCCGGCGTGGCACGAGCGTGGCCGCGGCGGCGGCGACCACCAGCGCGACGGCCCACGCGTCGAGCGGGCGGGCGCGGTCGCCCTGCAACGCGGCCGCGGCAACCGTTCCCAGCACGAGGCAGACCGCGAATCCGGCGGCGAGGCCGAGATCCTTCGATGCCGGGCGGGCGAGCTGCAGCCGACAGCATCGCGCGTGGGATCCCGGGCATCGATCAACGGTCCCTCGATGGACATACAGGCAGACCTGTCCGTATGTTGGCGGGGCCCGCACGTCGAAGGGAACGTCTGATGATCGAGTGGTCCGAGACCGACATCATGGTCCGCGACGCGATCCGCAACTTCGTCGACAAGGAGATCCGGCCGCACCTCGACGAGCTGGAGTCGGGCGCGCTGCCGCCCTACGACATCATCCGGAAGCTGTTCGCGGCGTTCGGGATCGACGAGATGCGGCGCGCGTCCACCGCGAAGATGCTGGAGAAGCAGCGCGCGCGGGAGGCAGGCGAGGCGCCGGAGTCGAGCGGCAAGGCCGCGGGCGGCACCGAGAGCTCCATGATGGCGCTGGTTATCAGCGAGCTGTCGGGCGTCAGCCTGGGGCTCGTCACGGCGCTCGGCGTCAGCATCGGCCTGACCGCGGCCACGATCACGTCGAAGGGCACGCTGGCGCAGAAGCAGCGGTGGCTGCCGGAGCTGGTCACGTTCGAGAAGGTCGGGGCGTGGGCGATCACGGAGCCCGACTCGGGGTCCGACGCGTTCGGCGGCATGAAGTCCTACGTCCGGCGCGACGGCGACGACTACGTCCTCAACGGGCAGAAGACGTTCATCACCAACGGCCCGCACGCCGATGTCGTCGTTGTGTTCGCGAAGCTCGACGACGGTGGTGCGGGCGACCGGCGCGACCGCCAGGTGCTGACGTTCGTGCTGGACAAGGGGATGCCCGGCTTCACGCAGGGCAAGGCGTTCAAGAAGATGGGCCTGATGTCGTCGCCGACGGGCGAGCTGTTCTTCGACAACGTCCGGCTGGGTCGGGATCGACTGCTGGGCGAGCAGGAGCCGTCGACGGACACGGGTGACAGCAAGGACGAGGTGCGGTCCGGGTTCGTCACCGAACGCGTCGGGATCGCGTCGATGGCGCTGGGGATCATCAACGAGTGCCGTCGGTTGTGCATCGACTACGCCAACACGCGCACCATGTGGGGCCAGGAGATCGGCCGCTTCCAGCTCGTCCAGCTGAAGCTGGCGAAGATGGAGATCGCGCGGATCAACGTGCAGAACATGGTGTTCTCGGTGATCGAGAAGCAGCGGGCGGGCAAGGCGATCTCGCTCGCCGAGGCGTCGGCGATGAAGCTGTACGCGTCGGAGGCGGCCACCGACGTCGCGATGGAGGCGGTGCAGCTCTTCGGCGGGAACGGCTACATGGCCGAGTACCGGGTGGAGCAGCTGGCCAGGGATGCGAAGTCGCTGATGATCTACGCCGGAAGCAACGAGATCCAGGTGACGCACATCGCGAAGGGCCTACTCGGCCGGTAGCGCGGCCACCCCCGTCCCAACTCGCGGTGCACTTCGTCCCGACTCGCGGGTCGATCCACCCCAACTCGCGGGCCCCTCCGCCGCAACTCGCGGGTCGATCCACCCCAACTCGCGGGCCCCTCCGTCGCAACTCGCGGCGCAGTCCACCCCAACTCGCGGGCCCCTCCGCCGCAACTCGCGCCAAGGCGAGCGAAGCGAAGCCGACGGCCCGTGCTGGATCAGCAAAATCAGCGTGTCAGAACAGCCAAATCACCCGATGCGAGCGCAGCGAGCGAGCCGCGGCCCCGATGCGAGCGCAGCGAGCGAGCCCCCGCGGGACAAGGGGCGAGCGAAGCGATGCCCCGAACGGGGGGTCCCGGGGGGCGGAGCCCCTCCGGGCTGGGGGTCTGGGGGCTCGGCCCCCAGAGAACACGCGGAACGCAAACGGCCCGCGCCCTCTGCGGGCACGGGCCACCGATGCGTGGAGCTGAGGGGAATCGAACCCCTGACCTACTCGATGCGAACGAGTCGCGCTACCAACTGCGCCACAGCCCCGATGCCGCTCCTGCGAGCGACTGGATGACCTTATCAGGGGTCATTCGCCTGCTGCACGGCGGTAGTCGGGTCGGGTGGGGCCGTCGAGTTCGTGCAGGTCGGGGTCTTCGTCGTCGGCCTGGACGAGTGCTGTTCCGGCAGGCAGGGGCGGTGTGGGGGCGGGTTGGAGGCGTGGGAGGGCGCGTTCGGCTTCGGGGTCGACGACGTCGGGTGGGAGCCGGCGGGGGCTCAGTGCACCGATGGGTTCGCCGGTGCCGGGGATGCGGTCGGGGTCGACCTCGTCCTCGTCGTCCCAGTCCTCGACGGCGTCCATCTCGGCCGTTTCGGCGGGGTCGCCGGGGTCTGCGGAGTCGGTGGGGCGGGCGGCGTCGCGGCCGCGGCGGGCCCAGGAGTCGAGTTCGGGGTCTTCGGCTGCGGGCTTGCGGCGGGTGCCTGCCATTCGGGCGGCGCGGCGTTCGCGGATGGCCTCTTCCATGCGGACCTGGCGGCGCAGGTAGATGAGGTAGCCGACGAGTGCGATGTCGATGGCGCCGTGGAGGGCCCACAGCATGGGGCCGACGACGAGGGCGGCCACGGCGGTGGCGACGGCGGCGATGAGCATGACGACGACGACGCGTTGCCGGAAGCCGTAGCGGGCGCGGGCGGCGAGTTCGGCTGCTGCGGGGTCGAAGCCGCCGCGGCCGGGCCGGAAGCGCGGTGCCGGGCGTTCCCAGCGGCGCTCGTCGTCGCTGTCACCGGTCGGGTCGTCGGGGTCGTGGGTCTCGTCCGGTTCGGCCGCGTCCGTGTCGGCCGTTTCCGACCGGGGGTTCGTGTCGTCGTCCGTTCGGTCGTGGTCGGCCCACTCCGCGACCTCGCGCGGCTGGTCCACCTCGTCCATTCCGTCCACCTCCAGTGTCTGGCGCCGGCGCGGTCGTTCGAGCACGCGTCCGGAGAGGGCGGCCGTGGTGGGCCGCGCCACCTCCTGGCGGTGCCGTGCGACCGCGGGGACGAGGATGAGCAGCCAGATGACGACCAGTCCCGCAAAGATCATCGAACTGGGCACAGCTGCTTCCTCCCCCCACGGCGCAGTCCGAGCGCGCCGCGGTCTCCCCAGTCCGAGATCGCGCCCGAGCCTCCACGGTAGTGAGCACGCGTGGATGATCACGGCAGCGACGCGCCGTGTCCGCCAGGTTCACCCCTGTGCCAACAGCGACCAGTGGGACGGATGAGGCTCCGGAGGGTGACGGCTAGGGCCGGCTGGCGCGACCCTCAGCGATCAGCCGGCCGCTGAGGCCGCCAGCTGGGACGTCCTCGATGGTCAGGGCGTAGCAGAGATGGTCTCGCCACGCTCCGTCGACGTCCAGGTAGCGCCGGAACAATCCCTCCTGGCGGAAGCCGAGCTTCTCCAGCACGCGCAGGCTCCGCGCGTTCTCGGGCCGGACCGTGGCCTCGAGCCGGTGCAGGCGCACCGGGCCGAAGCAGTGGTCCGCCACGATCGCGACGGCCGCGGTGATCACGCCACCGCCGCCCACCTGCGCGTCCACCCAGTAGCCGACGTAGGCCGACAGCAGCGGTTCGCGCACGATGTTGCCGACCATGACGTGGCCGACGAAGCGACCGTCGAGCGTGACGGCGAAGGGCAGCGCGACCCCGCGGCGGCCCGCGGCGCGCAGCTGCAGCCACCGGCCCGGCCACTCGGCTGCGGCGTTGCGCTGCGCCCAGCTCCCCGGCATGGTCGGCTCCCACGGGGCGAGGTTGCGCTCGTCCCTGGTCCGGACGGCCGACCAGGCGGCACCGTCGCGCAGCCGCACGGGGCGCACGTCGACGAGCCCGCCGGGCACCACGAGCGACCCCGGCCGGGCCGGCCAGCCGGGGTGTCGCCCGGATCCCCTGTCCGGCAACGCGTGTGCCACGCCGCTGCTCAGGGCGCGGGGAGGAACGCGACAGTGACGGTCTCGTCGACCGTGGCCTCGGTGACGTCCTCGGGCACGATGATCAGCCCGTTGGCGTCGACGATGGACGTGAGCAGGTGGGTGCCGGAGGTGCCGAGCGGCTGCACCAGGTACTCGCGGGTGGACTGCTCGCGCAGCAACCTGCCGCGCAGGTGGCCGCGGCGGCCTGCCACCGACGTGATCGGCGAGGTGAGCCGCGCCGACATCGTGCGACGGTAGGGGTCGCTGCGGCCCTGCGCGACGCGCAGCAGCGGGCGCACCAGCACCTCGAACAGCAGCAGCGCGGTGGCCGGGTGCGACGGGAACAGGAAGGTGGGCACACCGTCCTCGCCAAGCCGCCCGAACCCCTGGGTGGAGCCCGGGTGCATCGCGACGCGGGTGGTGTCGAGATCACCGAGACCCGAGAGCGCCGCTTGGATCTCGGCGCCGGCGCGGCCCCCGACGGACCCGCACACGACGATGACGTCGCTGAACGGCAGCCGGTCCTGCATCGCCGCGCCGATCTCGCGCGCGTCACCGCGCACCAGCCCGGCACGCGACGTCTCGGCGCCCGCCTCGCGGGCCGCGGCGGTGAGGGCGTGCGAGCAGACGTCGGCCACCTGGCCTGCGCCGGGGGTGCGGGCGAGATCCACGAGCTCGTCGCCGACCGAGATCACCGACACGCGCGGCTTCGGGTGCACGAGCACCTTGTCGCGACCGGCCGCGGCGAGCATGCCGACCTGCGCGGCGCCGAGCACCGTGTCACGCCGGACCGCGACGTCACCGGGCTGCACGTCCTCGCCGACCCGGCGCACGTAGGCGGCCGACGGGACGCCGGCATGGATGGATATCCGAGCGGCGCCCGCGTCGGTCTGGCCGACCGGGACGACCGCGTCGGCCAGCGTGGGCAGTGGTGCACCGGCGGCCACCCGGACGGCCTGGCCGGGCTGCAGCCGCAGCGGCTGGCGGGACCCGGCCGGGATCTCGCCGACCACCGGGATGGACACCGGCTCGTCGGCCGTGGCGCCGTGGACGTCGACGCTGCGCACCGCGTAGCCGTCGATCGCGGCCATGTCGAAGCCCGGCAGCGGGCGCGAGGTGACCACTTCCTCGGCGCACCGCAGCCCGCACGCCTCCGCGATCGCCACCCGCACCGGTGCGGGGCGGATCGCCGACCCCAGCACCCGCTGGAGCTGCTCGTCGAACGAGCGCATCGGTCCTCAGCCGTCCAGCCGGGCGATCAGCCACTCGCGCAGGGACGGCCCGTATTCGGGGTCCTGCAGCGCGAAGTCGACGAACGCGCGGACGTAGCTGCCGGGGTTGCCGAGGTCGTGGCGCCCGCCGTGGTGCACGACGACGTGCACCGGGTGGCCCTCCTCGATCAGCAGGGCGACGGCGTCGGTGAGCTGCAGCTCGCCGCCTGCGCCGGGGGTGATCCGGTCGAGCGCGTCGAAGATCGCGACGTCGAGCAGGTAGCGCCCGGCAGCGGCGAAGGTGGACGGCGCCTCGGCGGCCGGCGGCTTCTCCACCATGCCGTGCACGCGCTTGACGTCGGGGTCGTCGGTGTCGGAGACGTCGAAGACGCCGTACGCCGAGATCTCCTCGCGCGGGATGTCGAACGCGCAGAGCACGCTGCCGCCGAACTGCTCGCGCACGGCGGCCATGCGGCTGAGCACGCCGGTGGCCTGCCCGTCCTCCGGCAGCACGATGTCGTCGGGCAGCAGCACGGCGAAGGCGCCCTCGTCCGCCCCGATGGCGTCGCGCGCGCAACCGACGGCGTGCCCGAGCCCCTTGGGCTCGTACTGCGTGACGGTGCTGACGGCGATCAGGTCGTGGGCGCGGCGCACCTTCGCGACGAGCTTGTCCTTGCCGCGCTCGGCGAGCGTCTTCTCCAGCTCGGAGGAGTCGGCGAAGTGCGCGGCGACCGCGTCCTTGCCGGGAGAGGTGACGATCAGCATGCGTTCGGCACCCGCCGCGGCCGCCTCGGCCGCCACGAGCTCGATGCCCGGCGTGTCGACGACGGGCAGCAGCTCCTTCGGCACGGTCTTGGTGGTCGGCAGGAACCGGGTACCCAGTCCGGCCGCCGGCACCACGGCTGTCCGGAAAGGCGACGTCACACCAGTCATGTCACGACCCTATCGGCGGGACTAGCGTGCAGCGGTGACGGCACGCTCCTCTCCGGACGGTGTGACCATTCGGGCACGCAAGGACGAATGGCGCCGACGGCTCGTGGCGGCCCGCCGGGCGCTGCCGCCGCAGGTCCACGCGGCCAGGGCACGGGCGCTGACCGCGGGTGCCGTGGAGCTCGCCGCCACGGTCGACGGGCCGGTGTGCGCCTACCTGCCGATCGGCACCGAACCAGGATCCCCTGCTTTGGTCGAGGTACTGCGCGCCGCCGGGCACGAGGTGGTGCTGCCGGTGGTGCCGCAGCTGCCGGGACCGCTGGACTGGGCGCGGTTCGAAGGGGTCGACGCGCTGGTGGCGGGCCCGTTACGGCTGCGCCAGCCCGCCGGTGCCCGGTTGGGCCCGGCCATGATCGAACGCGCGGGGTTGGTGCTGGTGCCGGCGCTGGCGGCCGACCGCGGCGGTGCCCGGTTGGGCCGCGGCGGCGGCTTCTACGATCGGACGCTGCCCCTCGCTGCACCCGCAACGCCGCTGGTGGTGCTCCTGAACGACGACGAGCTGGTCAGCGAGCTCCCGGCCGAACCGCACGACCACCGGGTGAGCGCCGCGCTGCTCGCCGATGCGGGCTTCACCACGCTCGGGAACAGAACCTGATCGGGTCGGGTTATGCTGGCACTCAGTGCGTCCGAGTGCCAGCTCGTTGACGTGTCAGTTCCCGGAGGGACACGTGCCGACCTACCAGTACGCCTGCACCGCCTGCGACCACCGGTTCGACGCGGTGCAGTCCTTCTCGGACGCATCGCTCACCGTGTGCCCGGTGTGTTCAGGCCCGCTCCGCAAGGTGTTCTCGTCGGTCGGGATCGTCTTCAAGGGCAGCGGCTTCTACCGCACCGACAGCCGCGCGGGCGCCGTCCCCAGCGGTGAGACCAAGTCCGAGGTCAAGGCCGAGGGCAAGTCGGATGGGGGCAAGTCCGAGTCGGGCAAGTCCGAGTCGAGCAAGTCCGAGTCGAAGTCCGACTCCTCCTCGTCGTCATCGGCGAAGAAGGAGAGCTCGTCCACGAGTTCCGCCAAGTCCGCTCCCGCAGCCGCCGCTTCCTGAGGTCGCTCGCCGCGGTCGCGGCGAGTTGTCCACATCGCGGTCCGGTTGTCCACAGGTCAGCGGATCGGCCCCGGAACGGCGGACACACGGCCTAGCGTCGATCCCGTGACCGCCACCGACCCGTCCCCGCGCGCCCGCCTCGCCGGGCTGTTGCGCGGCACGGGCTGGCGACGCACCGTGTTGCTGCGCCGCATCGCCGCGGGTGCGTTGGCCGCGCTCGCGCTGGTACTGGCCCTGTTGCCCCGCTCCGGCACCGCGGGTGCGCCGGTGCTCGTCGCCGCAGTCGAGCTGCCGGCGGGCGTCGCGCTGCGCGATGCCGATCTCGCGGTGCGCACCTGGCCCGCCGAGCTCGTGCCCGCCGGGGCGCTGCGCGCGGTCGACGCGGCCGCCGGCCGGGTGCTGATCGGCGCCGCACACGCCGGCGAGCCGCTCACCGACCTGCGCTTCCTCGACGCGGGCCCGGCCGCCGCGGGCGGGCCCGATGGCGCCGCCGTGCCGATCCGGCTCGCCGACGCCGGGGTGGCGGCGCTGCTGCGACCGGGCAGCCGGGTCGACGTCGTCACGGTCGGTGGCAGGGCAGGCGAAGCAGCGGTGCTCGCCGCCGACGCCACCGTGCTGGCGGTGATGGCCGAGGACAAGGGCACGCGCGGCAGGCTCGTGATGGTCGGGATGCCCAGGGCACTCGCCGGCCGGGTGGCAGCTGCGGCACTGGCCGAGCAGGTCGGCATCACCCTGCGGTCCTGACCTCGGCCGATCAGTCGCGCTCCACGTGGTGGGGCGGCCGGTCGGCCAGCAGCTCCTCGTCGCCCGTGCCCGGCGGGCGCGGGTCGTCGTCCTGCTCGTCACGGGTGGTGCTCGGCAGCACGTCGCCGAACACCTCTTCCAGGCGTCTGCGCACCCGATCCGGCAATTCGTTCACCCCACCATCCTGCACCGGTGCCACGATGTGCCGTATGGCATTCACCGACAAGGCCAAGGACATCACCGACACCGCACTCGAGAAGGCGTCCGAGTTCGCCGAGAAGGCGGGTGAGAAGGCCGCCGAGCTCGCCGACATCGCGCGCGAGCGCGCGCCCGGCTACATCGACAAGGCCACGGAGCTCGCCGGCAAGGCCGTCGAGGCGGCGGCGGCAGGCGTCGACAAGGCGACGGGCGGCAAGTACCACGAACAGATCGACTCGGCGGCCGGCAAGGTCAGCGAGACGATCGACAAGGCCAGGGCGGCGGCGAACCCGGAGGCTGCCAGAACAGAGGCGGCCAAGGCAGAGGCGGCCAAGCCGGAGGCAGCGACGCCTGCCGACCCGACCCCGCCGGCAGCCCCGACACCACCCGCGGCCCCGACACCTCCGGCGGCACCGAAGCCCGACGAGCCCACCGGCTGATCCGCACACAACTCCGCGGCACGGCACACACCGTAGAAGCTGTGTGCGGTGCCCGGGCGGTGTGTGCCAGCGCGTTTACGGGGCGTCGAGGCCCGAGAGCTCCGCGATCACGTGCGCCACGAGCGGGGTGAGGGTGGCCATGCCGTCGCGCACCGCGGCGCGCGACGGCGCCAGGTTCACCACGAGCGTGCTGCCCGACACCCCGACGAGGCCGCGGGACAGTCCCGCGTCCACCGCGCCCGCGGCGAGGCCGGAGGCGCGGATGGCCTCGGCGATGCCGGGGATGGGGCGGTCGAGCACACCGGCCGTGGCGTCGGCGGTGACGTCGCGCGGCGAGACGCCGGTGCCACCGACGGTGACCACGAGGTCGACACCCCCGATCACGGCGGTGTTGAGCGCGTTGCGGATGGCCACCGGGTCGCCCGGCACGACCACGACCGCGTCGACGACGAGCCGGGCCTCCTCGAGGAGCTCCGTGACCAGCGGGCCGATCGAATCGTCCCGCTCACCGTGGCTGACCCGGTCGTCAACGACCACCACGAGTGCCCGACCGATCTGCGGTGGCGCCATTTCCATGCGCTCACCGTAGCGATGTGTCCGTCCTGGCTCGCGGCCGCGTCCCGCTGGCGTGACGATCCCTTACCGCGCTGTGACGTCGGGGCCGATGCGCGGGCTCCGCGCCTAGGGTCGATGCGGTGCGCATCCTGATCACCGGCGGCGCGGGCTTCATCGGCTCGCACATCGCCGACCTGCTCGCGGCCGACGGCCACGAGGTCGTCGTGCTCGACGCCCTGCTCCCCCAGGCGCACGGCCGGGCCGGGGCGCCGTCGTGGACCCGCGACCACGAGTTCGTCGAGGGCGACGTGCGCGACGCGGAGGTACTGGGCCGCCTGCTGCCCGGCGTCGACGCGGTCTGTCACCAGGCGGCGATGGTCGGGCATGGTGTCGACCCGTCGGACGCGCCGCTCTACGCCTCCCACAACGACTACGGCACCGCCGTGCTACTGGCCGCGATGCACGCCGCGGGGATCGGACGGTTGGTGCTCGCCGGTTCGATGGTCGTGTACGGCGAGGGCCACTACGCCTGCCCGGAGCACGGCGACGTGCGGCCGGGCGCGCGGCGCGGCACCGACGTCGATGCGGGCCGGTTCGAGCCGCCGTGTCCACAGTGCGGACGCCCGCTCGAGCCCGGGCTGGTGGGTGAGGATGCCGTGCTGGACCCGCGTTCCACTTACGCGGCCACGAAGCTCGCGCAGGAGCACCTGGCCGCGGCGTGGGCCCGGCAGACGGGTGGCTCGGCCTGGTCGCTGCGCTACCACAACGTCTACGGCCCGCGGATGCCCCGCGACACGCCCTACGCCGGGGTGGCGTCGATCTTCCGGTCGGCGCTGGAGCGCGGCGAGGCCCCGCGGGTGCTGGAGGACGGCCGGCAGCGTCGCGACTTCGTGCACGTCACCGACGTGGCGCTGGCGAACGCGCTGGCGCTCGCACGCCCTGCCGCACCCGGCACGCTGACGCCGGTGAACGTCTGCTCCGGCGAGCCGCACACGATCGGCGACCTGGCCCGCGAGCTGGCGGCGGCGATGGCGGGTCCGGAGCCCGTGGTGGTGGGCGGCGCCCGCCCCGCCGACGTCCGCCACGTCGTGGCGGACCCGGCCCGCGCCCGCGAGCTGCTGGGCTTCCACGCACAGGTCCACTTCGCCGACGGCGTGAAGGCGTTCGCCACCGACCCCCTCCGGGACCCCGTCGAGAACGACGTTGCCATGATCAAAAAGCCCTTTTGATCATGGCAACGTCGTTCTCGACGGTCAGGTGGCCGCGGCGAGCGGGAGCCGGACCTCGAAGCGGCACCCCGGGCCGTGGTTGACCGCACTGATGTCGCCATCGTGCGCCTCCACCAGGCCGCGGGCGATCGCCAGGCCCAGCCCGCCGCCGGACTGCTCGTCGGGGGTGCGGGCCTTCGCCCCCCGGAACGCGACGTCGAAGACCCGGTCCAGATCGTCGACGGGGATGCCGCCGCACGCGTCGTCGACGCGCAGCCAGGCGTGGGTGTCGGTGACGCCGGCCGCCACCACGACCGCGCCGTCGGGCGGGGTGTGGCGGATGGCGTTGGACAGCAGATTGCGCACCACGCGCGCGAGCTCGGGGTCGCTGCCCCGCACCACCGGCCACTCGGCCTGCTCCTCGGCCCGCACCTCGACGCCCTTGCGCGCCGCCGCGACGCCGACCACCGCCACCGCCTCGGACACCACCTCGTGCAGCGGCACCGCCGAGAGCGTCAGCCGCAGCGCGCCGGACGTGATGCGCGAGAGCTGGAACAGGTCGTCGACCATCCCGGACAGGCGCTCGGTCTCCCCACCGATCCGCATCGCGTAGTCGGCCACCTCGGCCGGCTCGCTGACGACGCCGTCGGCCAGCGCCTCGCTCATCGCCCGGATCCCGGCCAGCGGGGTACGCAGGTCGTGGCTGATCCACGCCACCAGCTCGCGGCGGGACTGCTCGGCGGCCCGCTCGGCGTCGCGCGCCTCGTGCAGCCACATGACGTCACGGGAGATGCCCCGGCCCAGCACCATCGCGGCCGGCACCGTCACCGCGGCCACGACCGCGCAGACGACCGCGGCGTCGGCGAGCTGCGGGGTGTACATGAAGCCGTTGACGCCGAGCACGCCGACGAGCGCCGCGGCCACGGGGATCAGCACCAGCGCGGTGACGGCGGCGGTGATCGAGCGGCGGCGCGCCCGGTGCAGCACCAGCGCGCCGATCAGCGCGACCGGCACCGAGAACAGCAGCGCGACCGGGACGACGCGCAGCAGCTGCTCGATCACGGCGACGCCATCCCGTCGTAGCGGTAGCCGACCCCCCAGACGGTGGCGATGCGCGTGGGCTTCGTCGGGTCGCTCTCGATCTTCTCCCGCAACCGTCGCACGTGGACAGTGACGGTGGACTGGTCGCCGAAGTCCCAGCCCCACACCCGTTCGAGCAGCTCGGCGCGCGTGAACACCTGTCCGGGCCGCCGGACGAGGAACGCCAGCAGGTCGAACTCGCGCACGGTGAGCGCCAGCTCCTCCCCGCGCAGCGAGGACCGCCGGCCCGGGATGTCGACGCGCAGGTCGCCGTCGAGGATCGGCTCGATGCCCGACTCCCTGGCAGGCAGCTCCCGCGAGCGCCGCAGCACCGACGCCACCCGCAGCACCAGCTCGCGCGGGCTGAACGGCTTCGTGACGTAGTCGTCGGCGCCGAGCTCGAGCCCGAGCACCCGGTCCTCCTCCTCACCGAGCGCGGTGAGCATCACGATCGGCACCCCGACGGAGCTGCGGCGCAGCCGGCGGCAGACCTCCAGGCCCCCCAGCCGGGGCAGCATCAGGTCGAGCACCACCACGTCGGGCATCCGGTCGGCCACCGAACGCAGCGCCTGCTCGCCGTCACCCGCGACGTCGACGCGGTACCCGGCCCGGTCGAGGTAGCGCGTGACCACCTCGCGGACCGTCACGTCGTCGTCGACCACGAGCGCGAGTGGTCGATCGCTCATCGTTGCGCCTGCATGGCGTCCACGGTAGCGCCGCATCGCCGCAGGTGCGGGCATGTCACCGGACCGTAAGCGGCGTCGCGGACGTCATCGATCGGTAAGCCGTTTCGCCCGATGGTGCCCGGCCGCGACGCCTAGTTTCCGGGACATGCAGGGCCTGATCGACGTCATCCTCCCGTGCCTCGACGAGGCGCAAGCACTCCCCGGGGTGCTCCGCGCACTCCCCGACGGCTTCCGCGCGCTCGTGGTCGACAACGGCTCGTCCGACGGCACGCCGCGCGTCGCCGCCGACCTCGGTGCGCGCGTGCTGCACGAGCCGCGCCGGGGCTACGGCGCCGCGGTGCACACCGGGCTCGCGGGCGCCACCTCCGACATCGTCGCGTTCCTCGATGCCGACGGATCGCTGGACCCGGCGGCGTTGCCGGCGATGGTCGCGCTGCTCGACGGCGCCGATCTCGTCGCGGGTCGCCGGCAGCCGCAGGGACGTGGGGCGTGGCCGTGGCACGCCCGCGCCGGCAACGTCGCGATCGCCACGCTGCTGCGCCGCCGCGGCGTGCCGGTGCACGACATCGCGCCGATCCGGGTGGCCCGCCGCCGGGCCCTGCTCGACCTCGGCGTCGCCGACCGCGCGTTCGGCTACCCGCTGGAGCTGCTGGTCCGCGCCGGCGCCGCCGGGTGGCGGATCACCGAGGTGGACGTCGCGTACCGGCCGCGCACCGGCGGCCGCTCCAAGGTCTCCGGTTCGGTGCGGGGCACCCTGCGCGCCGCACGCGACATGGCCGGGGTGCTCCGGTGAGCGGGCTCGCCGTGCTCGTGCTCGCCAAGTCGCCGGAGCCCGGTCGCGTCAAGACCCGGCTGTGCCCGCCGCTGACGCCCGCGCAGGCCGCCGAGCTCGCCGCCGCCGCGCTCCTCGACAGCATCGACGCCGCCCGCGCGGTGCCGGGCGCCCGGACCGTGGTGGTGCTGACCGGTCTGCTGGAGCGCGCCGCCCGCGCGGCCGAGATCCGGGAAGCCCTCCGCGGCGTGGTCGTCGTGCCCCAGCGCGGCGACGGCCTGGGCGCGCGGATCGCGGCCGCCCACCGCGACGGCGGAGCGGGCCTGCGCACGCTGCAGATCGGCATGGACACCCCCCAGGTCGACGCCGCGCTGCTCGGCGAGGCCGATCACGCGCTGCTGACCCCCGGGGTCGACGCCGTGCTCGGACCGGCAGCAGACGGCGGCTGGTGGGCGCTGGGCCTGCGCCGGCCGTCCGACGCGCGGCTGGTGGCGACGGTGCCGACCTCGCGCGACGACACCGGCGCCCGCACGCTGCACGCCTTGCGGCAGGGCGGGTTGCGCGTCGCGCTGCTGCCCGAACTCTCCGATGTGGACACCGTGGGCGACGCCGTCGCCGTGGCGGCGCGGGCTCCCGGCACCCGCTTCGCCGCCGCGGTGCGGGCACTGCCGGCCGGCGCGCTGCGGCAGGCCGCGGGGCAGCGCGTATGACGGCGATGCTGGCGGGCGACACCACCGCGTTCGGACCCGCCCTGCTGGGACTGCGCACCGAGCTCGTGCGCAGCGACGGCGCCGTTGCACCGCTGCACGTCGACCGGTGGCGCGGCGCCGCCGCAGGCGAGGACCACTGGCTGCTCGGACGGTGCGAGGGACCCACGATCGACCTCGGGTGCGGCCCCGGGCGGCTGCTGCAGGCGCTGGCCGCGCGCGGGGTCTCGGGGCTCGGCGTCGACACCGCACCGGAGGCGATCCGGCAGTGCCGTGACCGCGGCGTCGACGCCGTGCTGGCCGACGTCTTCGCCCCGCTGCCCGGCGAGGGCTCGTGGTCACACGTGCTGCTCGCCGACGGCAACCTCGGGATCGGCGGCGACCCCGTCGCGCTGCTGGACCGCGCCGCGCGGCTGCTCGCGCCGTCGGGCTCGGTGCTCGTGGAGCTCGACGCCGTGGAGCCCGGACTGTGGTGCGGGCAGGCCCGGGTGCGCAGCGCGCGGTCGGTCGGCCGCCCGTTCCCGTGGGCGGCCGCGGGCACCGCGGCGCTGCCGCGGCTGGCGGCGGCGGCCGGGCTGCGGGAACGCAGGGTCTACCGGGGTCGCCGCCGCTTCGCGGAACTGGTGGCCTGCTGACCCGGAGGTCGATCGCGCCGGCGCCGAGAGGGGGTTCCGGCGCCGGCGCGTACTCGGTCCCGATGGCGGGGTACCGCAACGGGAACCGTGGGAGTACGGAAGCATCCGCAGCGGCGCACGTCAACACTGAGCGACCGTTCGGTGACAGCCAGGTCGTGTTCACAAAGGGATGATCGATGGCCTTCGTGATCCAGATCGTTTCTGCCAAGGCGCCGCCGCGAGCCGTCGTACGCAAGCTTCGCATCGGCGCAGCCAGGGACGATCTGGGCGCGAAGGGCGCGATCAGGACTTTGTAAACGCGGCCTTGGCCAGGTGCGGCCGATCAGCCGGGTGCGGTGGCCAACGTGGCGGTGACGGTGCGGTCGGCGAGCTGTACCTCCACCACCTCGCCGGGCGCGCGCGAGCCCACGGCCGCCTGCAGATCGGTGCCCGTGCTGATGCGCTGCGGCCCGAACCGCAGCACGGTGTCGCCCGCGTGGATGCCGGCGAGCTCGGCCGAGCCACCCGGGACGATGCTGCGCACGAGCGCACCGCCGCGCTTCGGGTCGTCACCCACGCTGACGCCGAGCACCGCCCTCGACGCCTTGCCGGTGCGTTCGAGCTCGGACGCCACCCGCTGGGCCTGGTTGATCGGGATGGAGAACCCGACACCGATCGAGCCGCCCTGCGCACCGGTGGTGGCGATGGCCGAGTTGATGCCGACGACGCGGCCCAGCATGTCGACCAGCGGGCCGCCGGAGTTGCCCGGGTTGATCGCGGCGTCGGTCTGCAGGGCGTTGAGCACGGTCGGTGCGGCCGCCCCGGTGTCCTCGCCGATGCTGACCGCGCGATCGCGGGCACTGATGATGCCCGTGGTGACGGTGCCCCCGAGCCCCAACGGTGACCCGAACGCGACGACCTGCTGCCCGACGCGCACCGAGTCCGAGTTGCCGAGCTCGATCGGGGTCAGCCCGGACACGCCCTGGGCGCGCAGCACCGCGACGTCGGAGCTGGGGTCCCGGCCGATGATCGTGGCGTTGGCGGTGGCCCCGTTCTGGAACACGACGGTGACGCTGCCGCCCTGCGCGGCCGCCGCGACGACGTGGTTGTTGGTGAGCAGCAGCCCGTCGGCGCTGAGGACCATGCCCGAACCCTCACCGGCGCTGGTGGGCGACTGCACCCGCAGCTGCACCACACTGGGCAGCACGCGGTCGGCGACAGCCTCGACCGGACCGGCGGGGGCGCCGTCGGCGGGCGGCAGCGGGGCGTCGAGGACGCCCGCCGAGCCGCCGCTGCGCGCGGCGAGCGTGGCGCCGACGAGCTGGGGCATGACGACGCCGCCGACGGCACCACCGAGAACGGCCGCGACCAGCGCGATCCCGATCACCCCGACCCGGCCGACCCCCGGCCGCACGGGCCGTCCGCGGTACGGCGGGAAGCCGAGCGGGTCGGTGGGGTGGTCGTCGCGAACCGGTGGGGTTGCGGCCGGTGCGGGGGCGACCGCCGCCGGTTGCGGTACCGGTTCGGCCGCAGGCGAGACCTCCGGCGCGCCCGGCTCGTCCCCCGCATCCGGCGAGGTCACAGCATCCGGCGAGGTCACGGCATCCGGCGAGGTCACGGCATCCGGCGAGGTCACGGCATCCGGCGAGGTCACGGCTTCGGCGACGGTTGCATCCGGCTCCGGAGCGGCGACCGGCGGCGCCCACGGGCTGCGTTCGACCTGCGGCGGGATCGCCGCCGCGGTCGAGCCGTCGCCTCCCGGCGCCGTCGGGGTCACCCCGGAGGCGGAGGAGTCGTTCGCCATGCCATCACCGCGTTCGAGGAGTTCGGGAGGTCGCACTCACCTAAGCACGCCCCGGCGAAGGCCCGTGCGGCGCCGCCCGATCGGTCAGTGCCGGGGCGCGCGGCCGGGCAGCCGCATGACCAGGTGCGCGCCACCCTCGGGCGCCCGCCCGGCCCAGACCGCTCCGCCGTGGCGCACCGCCACCTGCCGGACGATGGCGAGGCCCAGACCGGAGCCGGGCATCGCCCGTGAGGTGTCGGCGCGGTAGAACCGGTCGAACACGTGCGGCAGGTCCTGCTCGTTGATGCCGGGCCCGCTGTCGGCCACCTCGATCACGACCGACCACTCGTCGAGCTGGCGCATCTGCACGCGCACCGTGCCGCCCGCGGGGCTCCACTTCGCGGCGTTGTCGAGCAGGTTCAGCACGGCCCGCTCCAGCGCGGTGGCGTCACCGAACAGCGTCCACGGCACGAGCGACGGCGCGAAGACGACGTCGCCGGCGCGGCGGCGGGCCCGGCCCAGCGCCCGCAGCAGCACGTCGGTGAGCTCCACCGGCTCGTGGACGACCAGCGGCGCGTCGTCGCGGGCCAGCTCGACGAGGTCGCCCACCAGGTTGGACAGCTCGGCCACCTGGGCCTGGACGTCCTCGAGGATCTCGGCCCGGTCGCCGTCGGGCAGCGTGGGCGCACCGGGCTTGCTGGCCGCAGCGAGCAGTTCGAGGTTGGTGCGCATCGACGTCAGGGGCGTGCGGAGCTCGTGGCCGGCGTCGGCGACGAGCCGGCGTTGCTGTTCCTGCGACGCGGCGAGCCCGCCGAGCATGTCGTTGAAGCTGCGGGTGAGGCGGGCCAGCTCGTCGGTGCCGTCGACGGGGATCGGCTGCAGGTCACCGGTGGCGGCGACACGCTCGGTGGCGGCCGTCAGCCGGTCGACCGGGCGCAGGCCGGCCCGCGCCACGGCGACACCCGCGAACGCGGCGAGCAGCACCCCGATGCCACCGACGATCGGCAGCGCCACACCGAGCTTGGTGAGCACCTCCTGGGTGGGTTCGAGGTGCTGGGCGATCACCAGCGCCTGGGCCTGCCCGGCCGGCACCGCGACCACCCGGAAGGACTCCCCGTCCAGGTCCGCCGAGCGGACCGAGGAGGGTTCGTCGCCGCGGGCAACGGCGAGCTCCGGATCCCCGAGCGGCGGCTTCGACCCCTCCGAGGTGATCCCGCTGCCGTTGGCCTGCAACAGCGCGATCCGGATGTCGCCGGCACCGAGCAGCTGGGGCGGGATCCGGGCGAGCTCGCGCGGGTCCACCGCGCTCTGCGCGGCGGCGGTGGCACGTTCCAGCAGGCTCGTGTCGAGCGTCTGCAGGATGTTGACGCGCACCGTGACGAACGCGGCCACCGACACCAGTACGACCGCGACCGCGGCCACGAGCGCCGCGAGGATCCCGATCCGGGCCCGCAGCGAGAACTGGTCGAGCACCTCGATGCGGGGCGTCGAGCCGTCCGGCCGCCGGGAGGGGCCGGTGGCGGAGCGACGGATCCTGACGGTGGGGTCGTTGCTCACGGCGGGGTGTCGCGCAGGACGTAACCGACGCCACGCACGGTGTGGATCAGGCGCAGCTCACCCTCGGCCTCGGTCTTGCGCCGCAGGTAGCCGATGTACACCTCGAGGGCGTTGCCGGTGGTCGGGAAGTCGTAGCCCCACACCTGCTCGAGGATCTGCGCCCGGGTGAGCACCCGGCGCGGGTTGGTGAGCAGCAGCTCGAGCAGGGCGAACTCGGTGCGGGTGAGGCTGATCGCCCGCTCGCCGCGGCGGACGTCGCGGGTGTCGGGATCCAGCGACAGGTCGGCGAACTCCAGCGGCTTGCTGTAGCCCGCGGCCGCGGCGGCGATCTCGTCGGGGGTGCGGCGGCGCAGCAGCGCGCGCAGCCGGGCCAGCAGCTCTTCCAGCGCGAACGGCTTGGGCAGGTAGTCGTCGGCACCCGCGTCGAGGCCCGCGACCCGGTCGGACACGGCGTCGCGCGCGGTGAGCACGAGTATCGGCAGGTCGTCGCCGCTGCTGCGCAGCCTGCGGCACACCTCGAGGCCGTCCAGGCGGGGCATCATCACGTCGAGCACCACCGCGTCGGGGCGATGGCCCGCGATGGCGTCGAGACCGGCCTGGCCGTCGCCGGCGAGTTCGACCTGGTAGCCGTTGAACGCGAGTGATCGGCGCAGCGACTCCCGCACGGAACGGTCGTCGTCGACCACAAGGATGCGCATGGGACCAGTGTGGACGCCCGGTCTGAGATCCTCCTGAGAGCCTCCTGTGTCGCTCCCTACTCCTTCGCGTGATCGAAGCTGGCGAGGTAGGTGGCCGCCATGTCGTACTCACCGTGCCCGGCAGCTGCGGCCCGGTGGTTGCGTGCAGCGGCAGCGGCGGCGACGTCCAGGAGCACCCCGCTCGCCTTCCCCGCCGCCACGATGAGGTCACCGTCCTTGGCCGCGTTGCTCACCGAGAAGTTCGGAGTCCAGTCCTCCGCGAGCATGGCGGCCGCCTTGACCTGCAGGTATCCCGAGTCGAGCGGGCCGCCCGCCACGGCGTCGAGGAACGCCTTCGGATCGACGCCGAGGCCCTTGGCGAGCGCCAGCGCCTCCGCGCCGCCCGCCGTCAACGCCAGTACCCAGCTGTTCATCACCAGCTTCAACCGGCTCGCCGCCAGCCCGTCGGCGCTCTCGGCGACCCAGTTGGTGGCGCGCCCGACGGCGTCGAAGACGGGCTGCGCCACCGCGAGTGCAGCGGGCGTGCCTGCGGCGAGCACGAGCAGCTGGCCCGACTCGGCGGGCTGGCGCGTGCCGGAGACGGGCGCATCGATGAACTGCAGGCCGTGCTGCGCCGCGAGCGCGAGCAGGTCGCCCTGGTCGATGCCGGCGGTGGTCATCTGAGCCCACACCTGACCGGCGGCCAGGCCGTCGGCCGCCTGTGCCATCACGTCCGCGACGTGGGTGCCGTCACCGAGCATGGTGACCACGACGTCGGCGCCGCGCACGGCATCGGCCGGATCGGCGGCGAGCACGGCTCCGGCAGCGGCCAGCGGCCGGGCCTTGTCCGCGGATCGGTTCCAGACCCGCAGCGGCAGCCCGGCCGCGAGGATGTTGTGGCCCATGCCGGTACCCATGATCCCGGTTCCCAGCAGCGCGACGGTCGGCTTCTCAGTCATGATCTGAAGCCTATGGACACCGAACGCACCCGCGCACTCGGCAGCCGCCTGCTCACCATGGTCACCGGTCACGTCATGACGATGCTGGTGAACGTCGGCCACACCACCGGCCTGTTCGAGGCGGCGCTGCGCGGCCCCGCCACCAGCGCCGGGCTCGCGCAGCGGGCCGGGCTCGACGAGCGCTACGTGCGCGAGTGGCTCGGCGCGATGGTCACCGGCGAGATCCTCGACTTCGACGCCGCCACCGGGCTGTTCACGCTGCCGCCCGAGCACGCACCGCTGTTGACCGGCGCTACCGCGGCGAACATCGGTCCGACGACCGGCATGCTCCGCATGCTCGCCGGGCTGCTGCCCGAGGTCGAGCGGTGCTTCACGGCCGGCGGCGGCGTGCCGTACGCGGCCTACGCCGCGGTGGCGGGCGAGGGACTCGGAGCGACGTGGCGCCACATCTACGACGAGCAGCTGATCGACGGCTTCCTGGGCCGGGTGCCCGGGCTGCACGACACGCTGCAAGCCGGCGCCCGCGTGCTCGACCTCGGCTGCGGCACCGGCCACGCGATCAACCTGATGGCGCAGGCCTTCCCGGCGTCGGAGTTCGTCGGGCTCGACATCGCCACGGAGGCGATCGCACTCGGCGAGGCGGAACGGGCCGCCATGGCGCTCCCGAACGCCCGGTTCGTCGTCGGGGACGCCGCCGAGCTCGCGGCCGACCCACCGTTCGATGTGATCACGACGTTCGACGCCGTGCACGACCAGCGCTCCCCCGCCGCCGTGCTGGAACGGGTGCGCGGCGCGCTGGCACCCGACGGCGTGTTCGTCATGGTGGACGCGAAGTTCTCGAGCAGGCTCGAGAACAACATCGGCAACCCCCACGCACCGCTCTGCTACGGCATCAGCCTGCTGTTCTGCCTGCCCACCTCGCTGGCCGACGGCGAGGGCGCCGGGCTGGGCGCCATGTGGGGCCAGGAGCTGGCCTGCGAGATGCTCGCCGCCGCCGGGTTCGACGACGTGCAGGTGATCGACTCGCCGCGCGCCCAGAACTGCACCTACATCTGCCGGGCGGCCGAGCTCGGGGCGTCAGCAGGCTCGGGACGTCAGCAGGGTGGCCCTCCAGACGTCTGACGTCAGGAAGGCCACCTTGCTGACGTGCGGATGCCGTCGATCACCCGGCCTTCCGCGGCGGCGCCGCTCGCACGTGCATCCGCTCGCCCTGCCTGCCGAACAAGCTGAGCACCTCGACCGGGCCGTCGCCGGCGTTGCCGAACCAGTGCGGCAGCCGCGTGTCGAACTCGGCGGCCTCCCCCGCACGCATCACGATGTCGTGCTCGGCGAGCATCAGCCGCAGCCGCCCGCTCAGGACGTAGAGCCACTCGTAGCCCTCGTGGGTGCGCAGCTCCGGCTCGGTCTTGGCACCCGCCGGGATCGTCATCTTGAACGCCGCCACCGGCCCCGGCTGCCCGGTGAGCGGCGCGAAGGTGACCCCGCCGTGCACCGTCGGCCGCAGCCGCACCCGCGGATCGCCGACGGGCGGGGCACCCACCAGCTCGTCGAGTGGCACCTGGTGCGCCCGCGCGATGGGCAGCAGCAGCTCGAGGCTGGGACGGCGTTGTCCTGATTCGAGCCGCGACAGCGTGCTCACCGAGATGCCGGTGGCCTCCGCGAGCGCCGCCAACGTGACGCCCCGCTGCTTGCGGATGCGGCGCAGCCGCGGCGGCACGGCGGTGAGGACGTCCTCGAGATCATCTGCCATCTCTCTATTGCAGTTCCGGCAAGTTCATTTGTCAAACACGTCGCCACGGACGCACGGTGGGGACATGACGAACATCTACGACGCACTGGTGGTCGGCGGCGGCGCGGCCGGGTTGAGCGCGGCGCTGGTGCTGGCCAGGGCCCGGCGCACCGTGCTGGTGGTGGACGCCGGGAGACCGCGCAACGCGCCGGCCGAGCACCTGCACGGCTTCCTGTCGCGCGACGGCGTCGCACCTGCGGACCTGCTCGCGTTCGGGCAGGCGGAGGTCGCCGGCTATGGCGGGGAGATCCGCACCGGCACCGTCACGCGGATCGAGCACGGCTTCGACGGCTTCCGGGCGCAGCTCGGCTCCAGCGGGCCGGTGTACGCGCGCGCCGTCCTGCTCGCCGGTGGGGGCAGCGACGAGCTGCCCGCGATCACCGGGCTGCGCGAGCATTGGGGCCGCGGCGTCGCGCACTGCCCGTACTGCCACGGGTACGAGGTCCGCGACCAGCCGATCGGCGTGATCGCGACCGGGCCGTGGGCGGTGCACCAGGCGCTGCTGCTGCGGCAGTGGTCCGGCGACGTCATGCTGTTCACCCACCGGCACCCGGATCTCGACGACGCCGACTGGGCCCGTCTCGGGGCCCGCGGCATCAGCGTCGTCGACGGTGTTGTCGACGAGGTGCTCGCCGCCGACGACCACGTCACCGGCGTGCGACTGGAGTCGGGCCGGGAGTTCGCGCGCACCGCGCTGTTCGTCGGGCCGTACTTCCGGGCGACGGTCCCGGCCGGTCTCGACCTGGAGACGGCGTCGACCGAGGCGGCGTCCTTCGTGGTCAGCGACGCCACCGGGCGCACCGGCGTGGCAGGTGTGTGGGCGGCGGGCAACGTCACCGATCCGATGGCCCAGGTGATCATCGCGGCGGCGGCGGGTTCGCGGGCGGGCGCCGACATCAACGGGTTCCTCATGGAGGCCGACATCGAACTGGCCCAGGAGCTGGCCCGACCCTTCTCCGGCCGCGCCGAGGCCGCGAACTGCGAACGCGTGCTCGGCGATCGCCGGCACGGTCTCGGGTGAGCCCCCCGTTCAGGGCTTGGGTCGCTCCTTGATCCCCTCGGCCAGCCAGCCGACGACCAGTGCGATCCGCTCGGCCCGCAGTTCCGGCTTGCGGGTGGTCGCGTCGATCCAGCGCAGGTAGCCGCGCCGGTAGAACTGGGCGAGCGCGTCGAAGAACGCGCCTGCCTGCGGATTCGCATCCAGCGCCGCGGCGAGATCGGGCGCGAGGTCGCCGCGTTGCGGGCCCTCCGGAGCGAGCTCGACGTCGGCGGCCTTGCCGATCGCGAGGCCGCAGTCGCGCTGCCAGGCAGGTCCGAGCACGAGCCAGTGCCGGCCGTCGACCTGCTCGATCACGGCGCGGATCCGGTGGCCGTCCACCGTGCCGTGCACGTGGTGGAGGGATTTGGTGCCCCACACGGCGTCCGGGTCGAACGGGACCGGTACCACCACCCGACCCCGGCGGCCCGCTTCCGGCGTGGTGGTGAACCGCTGCGGCTCGCTCACATCACGCCTCTGCGGTGGGGTGCGGCGGGGCCTGCTGCGCGCGGGGAAACAGCGCCGACGCGATCACCAGCACCACCCCGACCGTGATCATGCTGTCCGGGAGGTTGAACGTGGCGAACCAGCCGGTGTGGAAGTAGTCGGCGACGGCGCCGTCCACGAAGCGGCTGAGCAGGTTCGTGATCGCACCGGCGAGTATCCCGGCGAGCCCGGCCACCCCGACCCACGACATCGTCGGGGCCGAGACCCACGCGTAGCCGGCGAGTACGACCGTGACCACGGCGGTGATAGCGAGCACGACGCCGTCGGGGAGCCCGGCGCCGATGCTGAACGCCACCCCCGAGTTGTAGCCCAGCCGCAACTGCAGCAGCCCGAGGTCGACGATCCGGCCGTCCGCGAGCAGGTCGACGACCAGCAGCTTGACGATCCAGGCGATCGCGATCAGCACCACGACCAGCCCGACGAGCACGCCGCGCCGCCGCGCCGGTCGGCGTCCGGCCTGGGTCTCCACGGGATCCATGCACGTCAGCATGCCGCCACCACCGGTTGCCCGCGTGCTCCGGGTCGGGTGTCGGCGGCGGCGAGTGCCTCGACCGGGCGCTCCGCCTCAGCCACCGACGACGTCGTAGACGAGATGCGTCGCCCGCGGGGACACGGTGACCTCCCGCTGGACCAGCCGCGTCGGCCCGACGAGGTCGAACAGCCGCGTGCCGCCACCCGTCACCAGCGGTGAGAGATGGATGCGGAGCTCGGGGCTCCTCGAGCACCCACGCGTGGATCGGCTCGCCGCCGACACCGAGGCCGTGCTCCAGGTCCACGCCGGGCGCGGTGACGTAGCCGTCCAGCGACATGGAGATGTCGGCAATCACCTTGGTCATGGTGTCTCCTCCGGGTCCGGTGACCGGTAGACCCACCACGTGCGCAGAGATCAGTGGTTCACGCCCCGGCCGCCAGTATCTGCTCACGCAGGATGTCGGCGTGCCCGCTGTGCTGGGCGAACTCCCGCAGGCACTGCAGGTAGATCCAGCGCAGCGTCATCGGACCCGCCCGGTGGCCGGACACCACGTCGTCCAGCGCCAGCCGCGCCGCGGCCCGCCGCGACCCCGCGCACGCCTCCCGATGGGCGCCGCTCACCGACGCGATCGTGTCCTCCTCGGCGAGCAGGAAGGAGTCGTCGACCGATTCGGGCAACCCGAGCGCGGTGCGCGGGGTGCCGGTGACGGCCTCCTCGAACCACACCCGCTCCACGAACGTGAGGTGCTTGACCAGCCCCAGCAGCGTGGTGCGCGACGGCACCAGACGTCGACGTGCCTGCTCCTCGGTGAGCCCGGTGAGCAACTCGCCCACCAGCCGGCGGTACTCCTCGAGGAACGCCTCGAGCTGCGCGCGCTCGTCGCTGGTCCGAACGGCGAACGGCCCGGTACGGGGAACGGCCATGCTCCCGACCTTAGATCCACTCACGTCATCCGGTCGTGGCGGCCGCGTCAAGGGCGTCGCTGGACGGGACACCCGCCCGCACCGCAGATCGCAGGGGCGGCGAGGGCGCGTACTGCGCGAAACCGTCCCAGAGAACCGGACCCGCGGCGAGGACGGCCCGAGGTCGACCACCCCCGCCACGCAGCTAGGATCTACTCGCAGGCCCTCGTAGCTCAGGGGATAGAGCATCGGTTTCCTAAACCGTGTGTCGCAGGTTCGAATCCTGCCGGGGGCACCAGGTCAGAGCGTTGACCAGCAAGGCTTCGTGTTCTCCAGCGGGCCGGGACAGTAGTACGCCCACCAAAGCCCGACACCGTGACCGGCACTTCTCAGCGACAGAGCTCATCTCGGCGGGTATGGATGCCCGCACCCACGCCGGTCGGCTCGGACACAGCGGTGGAGGAACGACGACCCTATGGGCCTGCGGCGCATGGTGCCAGCGGCAGATCCGCGAGATGCTCTTACGGGGCGGCTGGCACCCACGAGTCGGCATGCCTACCCGCGAGGTATGGGGCCTCAGCCGGTCTCGCGTCCTGTCGGTCCAGCCATTCCAGGATCGCGCGATTCGTCTCTTCCGGCCTCTCCTGCTGGATCCGGTGGCCGCTGTCGAGGTGGATCTCTTCGACGTTGGGCACGAACGCTGCGAGGTTCTCGGCCTGCGCCACGGCGTCTCGGTCGCCGTAGACCATGAGGGCCGGCTGGTGGATGATCGGGTCGACGTCGGCGAGCAGGTGCCAGTCGCGGTCGAAGTTCCGGTACCAGTTGATGCCGGTGGTGAACCCGGACTTCTCGAAGGCGGAGACGTAGACGGCCAGGTCGCTGTCGCTCAGCAGGGGCTCTGCGGCGGCAGTCTCCGCTCGGGCGAGATCGATCATCACCATCCCTGGCTGCGGCTCCTTGCGCGCTCGTTCTTGCGGTACAGGTTGCGGAGGAACTGTGCCGGGTTCTCGTCGAGCACGGCGTCGGCGACGCCGGGCTGCCGGTTGAAGTGGACGAAGTAGTAGTCGCTGCCGAGCAGGGTTGGGGGCGATGACGCGGTAGCCCGCGGCGACGAGGGCGGGCACCTGATGACGCCAGGTGAAGGCGAGATCCGGCCAGCCGTGGCAGAGCACGACGGGGTTCCCGGCGTTCCGCCGGCGTGACGGGCTGTACTGCTGGTCAACGGCGCATTCAGAGACTCACGTGCCAGCGCGTCTCGGCCCCGAGCGCGACACGATCCAGGACGGTGCCCTGCCGGGTGATCGAGACCTCGACCGTCTGACCGGATTCGTTGTCGACGAGCGTTGCACCGCCAAGACCGGACTGGCGGTTCAGCGACACGTCGAGAAGCCCGTCGGACCGTGGAATGATCGTGATCACGTCGTTGCGTAGATCCGCCACGTCCATCGGGCCCTGGTTTCCGATGGTCAGAACGTAGGGCGGCGGCGGTGTCGTGGTGGCACCGGTCGGTGTCGCGGCCGCAGCGATGCCGGCACCGGTACCGCACAGCGCCGTGGTGGCCAGCAGAACGCTCACTGCCTTCATCGCGATGAACATCAGGGTCTCCCAGGAGTCGAGGCGCCGGGTTGCGCCATGGTGGAACGCCTGGTGATCAGCCTGCTCCCGGGCCTCCCGGCGAGACCTCGGCCGGCCGACGGATCCGGCGGAGGAACCGCACCTCCCCCGATCGGTGGACACCACCAGGTCCCGGACACCCGACTGATCCGCTGCGGCTCGTGGGGTTCCGACCGAACGATCGCCTGAGCGGGCGCGGTCAGGAACTCCGGCCCGGGTGCTGACGACGAACGCGGTACTGCAGGTGCAGGACTCGCTCGCCCTGGACGACCACATGGGGGTCCTCCAGGAGGTACTGCCCGTCGATGCTGCCGAAGAACCGCTTGCCCGACCCGAACACGACCGGCACCACGTCCATCGCCACCTCGTCAACGAGGCCGGCCGCGAGGATCTGGCCGCCGACCTCACCGGCGTTCACCGCGACCGTGCGGTCCCCCGCGAGCTCCTGGGCCTTGTCGATCGCCGCCACCACACCGTCGACGAAGTGGTAGGACGCCTCGGGATGCCACCCCTCCGGCTTGGGCCGGTGCGACACCACGACCACGTGATCACCTGAAGGCGGACGCCCCTCCCAGCCGTTGACCAGGTCGAACAGCCGGCGGCCCATCATGATCACACCGATCCCGGCCCAGATCGGCCGCATGTGCGCCGCAGACACCCGCGAGACCCGGATACCGTTCCCGGACCCGGAGTGGTCGAACCCCTCGTCCTCGGCGAGCGGGGTGTCTCCGTTGAACAACCACTCGTGCAGCGGCCCGACGGTGTCGTTCTCGTCGGCGATGTACCCATCCACCGACGCCACGCTGTGCAAGATCACCGTACCCACAGGTCCTCCTCGCATCATGCCGACCGCGGTCGGCGACCCCTCGCCACCGTGGTCGTCCACGCCGGCTGGCCCGTGACCCTGCCCGAACCCTGCGCCGCGGTCCTCATCGATTCTGGTGAGATGTGAGTCCGGCGTAGGCAGGTCAGCGAACTGCGCCGCGCCTTCCACGACCGCAGACTCTGAACGGGCACTCGCCGAGCCCCACAGCGCGGACAGCCCGGGTCGCATCGAACAGGGCCGGCATGAAGCACGCTGTCGCCGGCTTCGGCACGGAGCCGCGCTCGGCCTCCTTGCTCAGGTTAGCCAAACCTTGGATGATCCGGCGGTGAAGTCGAGTGGCGACCTGGTTCTGCGTACGACGCTCCATCGGGTGAAGCGCCACCTGGTGGCGGCATCGGTCCTGTCCACCGGCCATCAGTCGGGCGAGGCGATGGTCCCGGTGCTGATCGGGATCGTGATCGACCGTGGCGTCGCGACCGGGGACGTCGGCGGGCTGGTCTTCTGGATAGCGGTGCTCGTCCTCACGTTCATCGGCCTGTCGCTGTGCTTCCGGTTCGGATCGCGGCAGTCGTTGCTGGCCGCCACCGGCGCCGAGGCCGACCTGCGGATGCGTCTCGCCGGCCGCATCCTCGATCCCGGCGGTGGCGCGGAGTCCGGGCGCCTGCCGGGGGCGATGGTCAGCGTCGCGACGGCCGACGTGCGGCGGGTCGTCGGCGTCCCGTTCATGGTCCCGTCCGGTATCGCCGCGGTGGTCGGGGTCACCGTGGCCGGGATCGCGCTGCTGACGATGTCGGTGCCGCTGGGGTTGCTGGTGCTGCTCGGCACCCCGCCGCTGCTGGTGCTGGTGCAGCTGTTCAGCGGTCCGCTGGAGCGGCGCAGCGAGGCGCAGCTGGAGGAGATGGCCCGGGCGTCGGGGGTCGCGGTCGACCTCGTGACCGGCGTGCGGGTGCTCAAGGGCATCGGCGCCGAAGAGCACGCGCTGGCCCGCTACCGGCGGGTGAGCCGGGGTTCCTTGCGGGCCGCGCTCGGGACCGCGAGCGCCCAGGGCGGGCAGGAGGGCGGCGTGCTGGCACTCAACGGCCTGTTCCTCGCGCTGGTCGCGCTCGTCGGCGGCCTGCTCGCGGTGCAGGGCTCGATCTCGGTCGGCGGGCTCGTCGCGGCCGTCGGACTCGCCCAGTTCCTGACCGGACCGATGCAGGTCGTCGGCGGTTTCGCCGCGGTCGTGGCGATCGGTCGCGCGTCAGCCGGGCGGATCGCAGGCGTTCTCGACGCGCCGGCGGCGGTCCGGTCCGGGACGACGGAGCTGCCCTCCCCGGTGCGCGGCGAGCTGCGACTCGACGACGTCGCCGACGAGCCGGACGCCCCGCGGGGCATCGACCTGGTCGCCGGACCGGGCGAGGTGCTCGGCGTGGTCGCCGACCCACCGGCCGCGGCAGCGCTGCTGAGCTGGCTGGGCCGCGAGCGCAGCCCCGGTCGCGGCCGGCTGCTGCTCGACGGCATCGACGCCGATGACGTCGAGCTCGACGAGTTCCGGCGCGCCGTGCTCGTCTCCACCCACGACGCGCACCTGTTCACCGGCAGCCTCCGCGACAACCTGACCGCGGTGGCCGTCGGCGACCCGGCCGGGGCGATCGCGGCCGCGGCGGCCGATCAGGTGGCGGCGGTGCTGCCCGCCGGTCAGGACACGGCCGTCGCCGAGCGCGGCTCGTCGCTCTCGGGCGGTCAGCGCCAGCGGGTGGCGCTGGGCCGCGCGCTGGCCGCGGACGCCCCCGTGCTGGTCCTGCACGACCCCACGACCGCCGTCGATGCCGTGACCGAGGCCCGCATCGCCGACGGGCTGCGCGCCCTGCGGGCCGGTCGCACGACGCTGCTGCTCACCACCAGCCCCGCGCTGCTGGCGGTCGCCGACCGGGTGGTGGTGCTGCGCGACGGGGTGGTCGATGCGCTCGGCAGCCACGTGGAGTTGCTGCGCGACGACGCCGACTACCGGGCGACGGTGCTGTCGTGACGACGCCCGACGCGGAGGGCAACCTGCTCCCGGTCGCCTCCGCCGCGCGGGTGCGCCGCTCGCTGGCCGACATGTTGCGCCCGCATCGCGCGCTGGCCGTCGTCGCGGTCGTGACGCTCGCGGCCGCGGCCGCGGTGAGCCTGCTCGCGGCCCCGCTGCTGGGCAACGTCGTGGACATCGCGGTGCGGGCCCAGGCCGGCACGCCCGGCGGCTCGGTACTGACGCCGGTGCTGCAGCTGGTCGGGGTGGCGATCGTGCAGGGTGTGCTCGCGATGGCCGGGTTCGTGCTCGTCGCACGCCTCGGTGAGCAGATGCTGGCGACGTTGCGCGAGGACTTCGTCGACCACGCGCTGCGGCTGCCGCTCGCCCGCATCGAGCAGGGCGGCACCGGCGACCTCACCTCCCGCGTCACCGAGGACGTCTCGGTGATCAGCGACGCAGTCCGCTCGGCGTTCCCGGACTTCGCGCGCTCGGCACTGATCATCGTCCTGACGTTGCTCGGGCTGACCGCGCTCGACTGGCGGTTCGGCGTCGCGGCGCTGCTGGCCGTCCCCGTGCAGGCCGCGACGGCGCGCTGGTACCTGGGCAGTTCCGGGCCGATCTACGCCGAGGATCGCGTCGTCACCGGCGCGGAGCAGCAGCAGCTGCTCGACAGCGTCGGCGGGGCCCGCACCGTGCGGGCGTTCCGGCTGGCGCCGGTGCACCTCGGCCTGATCCGCGCGCGGGTCAACGCCTCCATCGACATCGCGCTGCGGCTGCAGCGGCTGCACACCGGGTTCTTCGGACGCCTGAACATCGCGGAGGTGTTCGGCCTCTCCGCGGTGCTGGTCGTGGGGTTCCTGCTGGTCCGCTCCGGCGTCGCGACGATCGGTGAGGCGAGCGCGGCCGCGCTGTACTTCGCCAACCTGTTCGGGCCGATCAACTCCGCGCTGTTCCTTCTGGACAAGGTGCAGTCGGCGACGGCGGGCATGGCGCGGCTCATCGGCGTGGTGGACATCGAACCCGCGCCGGAACCCCTCGCCCCGGTCCGGGCCGTCGACGGTGCGGTGAAGGCCGTCGCGGTCGGGCACTCCTACGTGGACGGTCACGACGTCCTGCGCGGCATCGATCTCGACGTCGCGCACGGCGCGCACATCGCGCTGGTCGGGGAGAGCGGAGCGGGCAAGACCACGCTGGCCTCGATCCTCGCCGGGGTCCGGCCGCCGACCCGCGGGGTGGTGCACATCGGGGGCGTCCGGCTGGCCGATCAGGGCCAGGCACTGCTGCGCAGCACGATCGCGCTCGTGACGCAGGAGGTGCACATCTTCGCGGGCCCGCTCGCCGACGACCTGCGGCTGGCCCGGCCCGATGCCACCGAGGAGCAGATGCGCTCGGCGCTGGAGACCGTCGATGCGCTCGAGTGGGTCGAGCTGCTGCCCGCGGGCATCGAGACGGTCGTCGGCGACGGCGGCCACGAGCTGAGCGTCGTGCAGGCCCAGCAGCTCGCGCTCGCCCGGCTGGTGCTCGCCGATCCGCCGGTCGCGATCCTCGACGAGGCGACGGCGGAGGCGGGCAGCGCGGGTGCCCGCCGGCTGGAGGCGGCGGCGCGGGCCGCGCTGCGCGGCCGCACCGGGATCGTGATCGCGCACCGGCTCACCCAGGCGGCGACCGCGGACGCCGTGGTGGTGCTGCACGACGGCCGCGTCGTCGAGCAGGGCACGCACGGCGAGCTGCTGGCCGCCGGTGGCTACTACGCCCGCCTGTGGGCGGCGTGGACCGCTTCGTCCTAAGCACTTCCCCGGACTGCGCATACCGTCACCCGTCCTCGCACACCGCCGAACGTGTGTGAGGACGGGCGACGGTGTGCGACGTCGGCGTGGTCAGTTGCTCTCGGCCAGTGCTGCTCGGATCAGCGGGCCGGTGGTGCGCAGGGTCTCCTCGGTCATCAGGCCCAGGTGGGTGGCGGCGACGTCGTGGGCGCGTACCTCGCCCGTGATCAGCGGCGCCCACTCCTGCGCCGTGCGCGCCATGTCCTGCTCGCCCTCGGTCGCGGCGAGGAACAGCACGTCGGTCTCGACGTGCGGGTGCGGGCCGCCGAGCGGGAGCTCCCCCAGCGTGCGCAGGCGTTCGACCAGCGCCGCGAGCTGGTCGCGGTCCAGCCCGTGCAGGACGCTCCCGGGTGCCGCCGCGATCGCGACGGCGTCGTCGAGGGTGGGGGTCTCGCCGAACGCGTCGAGATCGTGCCCGGTGAACGCGAGCAGCCCGAACACCGCGTCGGACTCGGTCACCACCTCGTCGGTGCCGGCGGGCTCGACCGGCAGCGGATACCCGTCGATCAGGACGATGACCGGCACCCGCGCCCCCTGCTCCGTCAGCCTCGCCGCCACCAGGTGCGCGAGCGTCGCCCCGAACGACCAGCCGAGCAGCCGGTAGGGCCCCTCCGGTTGCACGCGGCGGATCTGCTCGGCGTGCTGTTCGGCGATCTCCCACGCCGTGGCGCCCCCCGCGCCGCCGCCGAGCGCGACCGGGTCCTGCAGCGCGTACACGGGCATGCCGTCGGGAAGGTGCGGCAGCAGGCGCGCGTAGGTCCAGCCGAACCCGACCGCCGGTGGCAGGCAGAAGACCCCGGGTGTCGTACCCCGGCGCAGGGTGAGGACGGGCTGCAGCGCCTGCGGCGTGCCCGCGGTCAGCCGCTCGGCCAGCGCCCGCGGTGTCGGGTGCTCGAACAGCAGCTTGGCCGAGACGGCCGTGGCCCGGCCGAGCGCGGTGTTGAGCCGGGCCGCCAACCGGACGGCCAGCAGCGAGTGGCCACCGAGCTCGAAGAACGAGTCGTCGGCGCCGACCAGCTCGCGGTCGAGCACGGCGGCGAACACCGTGCAGAGCAGCCGCTCGGTCGCGTTCGCGGGCTCGGCACCCCCCACCGACGCCGCGCCGGGATCGGGCAGCGCCCGCCGGTCGAGCTTGCCGTTGGGCGTCGTCGGGAACTCCGCGAGCACGACCACAGCCGACGGCACCAGCTGCGCGGGCAGGGTGGCGGCCACGTGCGCGCGCACGTCCTCCCCGAGCGGCGACGCGCCGTCGCGGGCCACGACGTAGGCGTGCAGGCGCTGCCCGTCCACGACCACGACGGCCCGCGCGACGTCCGGGTGACGCAGCAGCGCGACCTCGATCTCGCCGAGCTCGATGCGGAAGCCGCGGACCTTCACCTGCTCGTCAACGCGCCCGACGAACTCGAGCTCGCCCGCGGAGCCCCACCGGACGAGGTCGCCGGTGCGGTAGAGCCGCTCCCCCGGCTCGCCGAACGGGCTGGCGACGAACCGGCCCGCCGACAGCCCGGCCCGGCCGTGGTAGCCGCGGGCGACCTGCGACCCGGCCAGGTAGAGCTCCCCGATCGCCCCCGGCGGCGCCAGTCGCAGCGCGGAGTCGAGCACGTGCACCTGGGTACCGGCGCCCGGACGTCCGATCGGTACCGTGCCCCGGTCGCCGCCCTGGACCCGGTGCACGGTGGCGTAGACGGTGTCCTCGGTGGGGCCGTACACGTTGAACACCTCGCGGTGGGCGAGCGCGTCGGCCAGCGAACGCGGCAGCGCCTCCCCGCACAGGACGACCGTCGGTGGCAGCAGCTCGGGATCGCTGGAGGCCACCAGCGCATCGACGGCGGACGGGACGCCGGACAGCAGGGTCGCGTCGCCGTCACCGAACGCGGACGCGGCGTGCAGGACGTCCGGCACGACGGCGATCGCTCCGCCCGAGCACAGCGGGGCGAACAGCTCGAACACCGAGACGTCGAAGTTCAGCGACGTGGAGAAGATCGTGCGCCGCAGCCGCTCGGCGCCGAGCTCCGCGAGCGTCCACCGGACCAGTTCGACCACCCCGCGCTGCGGGACCGGCACGCCCTTGGGCACCCCGGTGGAGCCGGAGGTGTAGATGACGTAGGCCGGGTTGTCGGGGCCGAGGTCGCGGACCCGGTCGGCGTCGGTGAGCGCGGAGCCGTCGAGCCCCGCGAGCGCGGCGACCGTGGCGGGGTCGTCGAGCACGATGTGGCGCGTGGTCCCGGGCAGCCCGGCGCCGACCCCACCGGCGGTCACGACCACGGACGGGCGGGCGTCACGGAGCATGAACGCGATCCGTTCCGCCGGGTAGGCGGGGTCGATCGGCAGGTACGCCGCACCGCTGGCGAGCACGCCGAGCACGGCGACGACGAGATCCGCGGTGCGGGGCATGGCTAGACCGACGGTGTCCTCGGCCCCGACCCCGGCGGCGGCGAGGTGCCGGGCCAGCCGGTGGGCGGCGGCCACGAGCTCGGAGTAGGTGAGCGTGCGTTCCCCGTCGACGACGGCGACGGCGTGCGGGGTCCGGGCCGCCTGCGCCGCGAGCAGCGCCGGCAGCGTGTCGGGGACCGCGGCGGTGCGGACACCCGCCTGCGCCGCGAGCGCGCGGTGCTCGTCCGGGTCGAGCAGGTCGAGCGCCGCGACGGTGCCGTCCGGTGTGGTGAGCGCGTCCAGCGCCCGGCCGAGCCTGCGCAGCAGCCCCGACGCGACGTCGGCGTCGACGGTGTCGCGCCGGTACACGATCTCCAGCCGCAGGCCGTCGTCCGCGGGCGTCACGAGCAGCGTCAACGGGTAGTGCGTGGCGTCGCGGATGTCCACGGCCGTCGTGATCAGGCCGCCCGCCTCCTGCGCGCGGGTCACGCCGTCGCCGTCGATCGGGTAGGACTCGAAGATCAGCAGCGAGTCGAAGAGCTCGACGTGCTCGGTGCGCGCCGTGATCTCGGTCAGGCCGAGGTGCTGGTGGTCGAGCAGCGCGGCCTGCTCGGCCTGGACGCGGTGCAGGAGCTCGCGCAGCGTCGTGTCGGCGCGGGCGCGCACCCGCACCGGGACCGTGTTGATGAACAGCCCGACCATGTCCTCCGCGCCGGTGAGCGCGGGTGGGCGGCCCGACACGGTCGTCCCGAACGCCACGTCGTCGCGGCCGGTGTGCACGCCGAGCACGAGCCCGAACGCCGCCTGCACCACCGTGTTGAGCGTGACGCTCTCGGCGCGCGCCAGCGCGATGACCCGAGCGGTGAACGCGGCGGACAGGTCCTCGCTGATCGTCTCGGAGTCGGCGGAACCGGTGCCGGGGACGGCCAGCAACGTCGGCCGGTCGAAGCCGTCGAGCGCCTCGGCCCAGGCCTGGTGCGTGCGGTCCGGGTCGAGGGCCGCGAGCCGGGCGAGGTGGTCGCGGAACGGCCGCGGCGGCGCGCCCGCGGTGCCCGCGTAGAGGTCGAACAGGTCGCGGACGACGATCGGGAGCGACCAGCCGTCGAGCAGGATGTGGTGGTTGGTGAGCACCAGCCGGTGCCGGTCGGGCCCGAGCACCATCAGCGTGAAGCGCACGAGCGGCGCCGTGGCCATGTCGAAGGGCCGCGCGAGGTCGCGCACGACCTGTTCCTCGGCCTCGTCGTCGAGCCGTGCCGGGTCCGTGTCGCGCAGGTCGACGACGACGAACTCGGGCCGCACGCCCTCCTCGATCACCTGCACCGGGATGCCGTCGCGGCCGTGCACGAACGCCGCGCCGAGGTTGGGGTAGCGGCGCAGCAGCGCGTCCGCGGCCCCGCGCATGCGGGCGGCGTCGATCGGTCCGTCGATGTCGAGCACGGCCTGCGCGAGGTAGACGTCGGCGCCGGTGCCGCCG
The DNA here is from genome assembly GCF_042653605.1 of Pseudonocardia sp. GCM10023141. Classification (NCBI taxonomy): domain Bacteria; kingdom Bacillati; phylum Actinomycetota; class Actinomycetes; order Pseudonocardiales; family Pseudonocardiaceae; genus Pseudonocardia; species Pseudonocardia sp. GCM10023141. The sequence continues at coordinate 1,655 of NZ_JBHSIR010000005.1, read as the reverse complement.
CCGTCGAAGGTGGCGTGGAAGAACAGCCCCTCCTGCAGCGGCGAGAGCGGCCAGACGTCGACGAGCCGCGGGCGGTCGCGTTCCCACACCTCCAGCTGGGCCTGCGTGACCGGCGCGAGGACGTCCGACGGGGTCAGGCCGCCGGGCCCGGGCACCCGGGCGAGCGCGGTGAGCGCCGCCAGCCAGCGGTCGGCGAGTGCCCGCACCTCGTCGGCGGTGAGCACCCCACCGGCGAACGCCCACGAGGCACGCAGCACCGGCCCGTCGGTGCCGCTCTCGACGATCGCGTTGACGTCGAGAGCCGCGGAGACGGGCATGTCGTCGTCGACGGCGCCGCCGAGGGCCCCGAACTCGTCGGCCGGGCTCCAGCCCGGCCGCGCGACCGCCCCCGCCGACCGCTGCGGCGCCTCGGCGGTGTCGAAGCGGCCGAGGTAGTTGAACCGGATCTGCGGCCGGAACGGCAACGGCGGGTCGAGCAGGCCGAAGCCGATGCCGCGGTCGGGCAGCGCGCGCAGCTGCTCCTTCACCCGCTTGACGGCGGCGGCCGCGGCGGGGCCGCCCGTCGCGGCGTCGGTGACGTCGATGCCGGTGAGGTCGATGCGGGCGGGGTAGACGGTGGTGAACCAGCCGACGGTGCGGGAGAGCTCCGCCCCGGCGACGGCGTCCTCCTCGCGGCCGTGCCCCTCCAGCCCGACGAGCACCGACGGCGCCCCGGCCCCCGCCCGGTGCCCGGCGACGGCGATGCCGAGCGCGGTGAGCAGCACGTCCTCGACGCCGGCGCGGAACGCCGCGGGGATCCGGGTGAGGACGGCCTCGGTGACGTCGCTCGGCACCACGACCTCGACCTCGTCGGCCGTGCCGACGACATCGCGGGCGGTGTCGAGGGGCCGGGAGCCCAGTACCGGGTCGATCCCGTCGAGCACCTGCTCCCAGACGCCGCGCTCGGACTCGCGGTCGGCTGCGGCGAGCCCGAGCGCCCAGCCGCGGAACGACGTGCCGACCGGCTCCAGCACCGGCTCGGTGCCGGCGCGGGCCTGCTCACCGGCCGAGATCAGATCGGGGACGAGGATCCGCCACGACACGCCGTCGACGACGAGGTGGTGGGCGAGCACGAGCAGCCGTCCGCCCGCGCTGCCGCCGTCGAACCAGACGGCCTGCACGACGACGCCGGCGGCCGGGTCGAGCCGGTCGGCGGCGGCGTCGAACGCCGTGCCGACGACGTCGCGGAACGCGTCGGAATCCCACTCGCCCGCGACCCCGAGACCGGCATCGACCCGGTGCAGCACGGCATCCGGGTCGACGGTGCCGACGGGGGTGGTGGTGAGCACCCACTCGTCGCCGGAGCGCTGGAGCCGGGCGCGCAGGATGTCGTGGCGGTCGAGGACCGCGCGCAGTGCCGTCGCGACGTGCTGTGGCGTCGTCCCCGACGGCGTCGCGAGGAACACGGCCTGGGAGAACCGCTGGAACGAGCCGCCGCGGGTGACCATCCGCCGGATGATCGGGGTGATCGGGATCCGGCCGGTGCCGGACGCGTCGACGTCGGTGCCGCGGGCCGGTGCATCGTCGGGCCGGTCGGCGAGCGCACGGGCGAGCCCGGCGATGGTCTTGTGCTCGAACACGTCACGCGGCGACAGCGCCAACCCCGCCGCCCGCGC
>NZ_JBHSIR010000004.1:0-2016 GCF_042653605.1 Pseudonocardia sp. GCM10023141 | reverse complement strand
CGCCCCCTTCGGCACACCCGTCGAACCCGACGTGAACATCACATACGCCAGACCCTCCGGATCCACCGCCACATCCACCCAACCCGGCGCCGCGTCGCCGGCCACCGCGAACACCGGAACGTCCGGCACCGCGGCGGGGTCCGCGCTCACCACCGCGACCACCCCCGCCGACGCGCACACCTGCGCGATCCGCGCCGCCGGCCACGACGGCTCCACCGGCACGAACGCCGCGCCCGCCTTCTCGACGGCGAGCAGTGCCACCACCAGGTCGGCCGAGCGCTCCAGGTGCACACCCACCACCTGTTCCGGTCCGAACCCGGCGCCGGCCAGCCGCGCGGCCAGCCCGGCCGCACGCGCGTCCAGCTCCCGGTAGGTCAGCCGGGTCGCACCGTCGACGACCGCGGGCGCGTCGGGGCTCTCGCGCACCCAGTGCGCCACCAGCTCCGGCAGCGTCTCCGCCGCCACCTCGAGGTCGGTGTCGTTCCACGCCGTGACGACCGACGCCCGCTCCGCCGGGGTGAGGATCTCCACGCGGCCGACGGGGAGCTCGGGCCGTGCCGTCATGGTCGCGAGCACGCCGTCGACCCTGGCCAGCAGCAGCCGGGCGTCGTCGGCGGAGAGCAGGTCGGGGCGGTACTTGATCTCCAGACCGAGGCGTTCCCCCGGCCGCACGACGAGCACGACCGGGTAGTGGGTGGCGTCGTTGCCCTCGACGTCGGCGAGCCGCAGCCCGGCAGCGGTCTCCGCCGCACCGACGGCCGCCTCGTCGAGCGGGTAGGACTCGACCACGACGAGGGTGTCGAACAGCTCGCTCGGGCCACCTCCCGCCGCGACCTCGCGGGCGATGTCGGCGAGCCCGAGGTGCTGGTGCGCGAGCAGCGCCGACTGCTCCTCCTGCACCCGCGTCAGCAGGTCGCCGACGGGCTCGGCCCGGCCGAGCACGACGTGCACCGGCACCGAGTTGATGAACAGGCCGACCATGTCCTCGACGCCGGGCAGCGACGGCGGCCGGCCCGCGACGATGGTGCCGAACGTGACGGCGGCGCGGCCGGTGAGCCCGCCGAGCAGCACGGCCCAGGCCGCCTGCACGACGGTGTTGACGGTGACGCCGCGCTCGCGGGCGAGGCCGACGACGGCCGCGCTGCGCGTGTCGTCGAGCTCGATCTCGACACCGACCGGGATCGTCGACTCCTCGGGTGTGCCCGGCACCAGCAGCGTCGGCTCCTCGACGGTGCTCAGCTGCCGGCGCCAGGCCGCGCGGGCGGCGTCGACGTCCTGCTCGGCGAGCCAGCGCAGGTACTCGCGGTAGGACGCGGGCGGCGCGGCGTGCTCCCCCTGGTAGCGGTCCGGCTCGGCGTAGAGGTCGAGCAGGTCGCGCACCAGCAGCGGGATCGACCAGCCGTCGAGGACGATGTGGTGGTTGGTGAGGACGAGCCGGTGCCGCTCCGGACCGGTGCGCAGCAGCAGGAAGCGGACGTGCGGCGGCGCGGTCAGGTCGAACGGTCGCCTGCGCTCGGCGGCCGTCGTCGCCTCCCCGTCGACGGGGGCGGTGGCGGCGGGAGTGGTGTCGACGACGGTGAACTCGGGGGTCACGCCGTCGACGACGAGCTGGACGGGCATGCCGTCGGCGCCCTCGACGAAGGCGGTGCGCAGGACGGGGTGGCGCTCGACGAGCCGGGTGGCGGCCGCGCGCATCCGCTCGGCGTCGAGCGCTCCGTCGATGTCGAGCATGGTCTGCGCGACGTAGACGTCGCCGTCGCCGTCGCGACCGGCCTGGAACGCTGCGTTGAAGGAGAAGCCGTGCTGCAGCGGCGAGAGCGGCCACACCTCGGCGAGCCCGGGGTGGCGGCGGCGCCACCGGTCGAGGTCGTCGGGGGCGACGGCGATCAGCTCCCGGCTCGGCTCCGCCGCCCGCTCGGGGACGGCAGGCCGGCCCTCGAGTGCTCTGGCGAGCCCGGCGATGGTCTTGTGCTCGAACACGTCACGCGGCGACAGCGCCAACCCCGCCGCCCGCGC
>NZ_JBHSIR010000003.1:0-41309 GCF_042653605.1 Pseudonocardia sp. GCM10023141 | reverse complement strand
ACCGCCAGCGACGCCCGCACCAAACTCCGACACCTCTACCCCGAATCTTAGAAGCGACGCTCTACTAGCGTCGCTGCCATGGACTCTCCTGACGTCGTGGTGATCGGTGGCGGCATCGCGGGTGCCTCGGTGGCCTACGAGCTCGCGGCCGACCGCTCGGTGCTGCTGCTGGAGGCGGAGTCCGAGCTCGCCCGGCACTCGACGGCGCGCTCGGCGGCCACCTACGTGCCCGGCCACGGCGGCTCCGCGATGCGGGCGCTGATCACGGCGAGCGGACCGCGGTTCGCGCAACTGGAGGCGGAGCTCGACACCCCGCCCCTGCTGGCGCCGCGCGACGTCATCTGGATCGCGGTCGACGACCGGGGTGAGGTCGAGCTGGCCCGCCTGCTCGCCGACCGGGCAGGCGAGCCGCAGCAACCGGTGGCGATCGACGCCGCGGAGGCGCTGCGCCGTTGCCGCGCGCTCGCACCGGGCCACGTCCGGGCTGCCGCGGTCGCGACGGGCTCGGCCGACATCGACGTCGACGCGCTGCACCAGGGCTACGTCCGCGGGCTGCGACGGCGCGGTGGCGCGGTGCGCACCGGCGCGCGGGTCGCGGCGCTGGCCAGGCGGGGAGCGGGGTGGCGGGTGGACGCCGGGGGCGACGTGATCGACACCGCCCTCGTCGTCGACGCGGCCGGGGCGTGGGCCGACGAGGTGGCCGACCTCGCCGGCGTGCGCCGGATCGGGCTCGTCCCGATGCGCCGCACCATCGCCGTCGCGCGGGTGCCCGACCCGACGCGGCTGCGCGGGCCGTCCCGGTCGCCGATGGTGATCGAGGCCGACTACGCGTTCTATTTCAAGGCCGACGGTGCGGACCTGCTCGTCTGCCCCGGTGACGAGACGCCCATGCCGCCCTGCGACGCGCGCCCCGACGAGCTCGACGTGGCACTCGCGCTGGAGCGGGTGGAGGCCGTGACGGAGCTCGGACTGCGCTCGATCCGGACGAGCTGGGCAGGCCTGCGCTCGTTCGTGCCGGACCGTCGTCCGGTCGTCGGGGAGCGTCCCGACCATCCCGGGTTCGCCTTCGTGGCTGGTCAGGGCGGCGCCGGCATCGAGACGGCGCCCGCACTGAGCGCGTTCGCGGCTGCTGTGATCACCGGCTCACCGCTGCCTGCGGATGTGGCGCTCGCTGCGGCGGCGCTCAGCCCCGGACGTCTGTAAGCTCGTGCTTACATCAGAGGACCAACGGGCTGAAGGAGCACGGTGACCACCACCACGGAGCTGTTCGAAGGCGCGTTCTGGAACGACCCGTACCCCGCCTACACGGCGATGCGGGACGACGCACCCGTGCGCAAGGTCGCGACGCCCGGCGGTGAGGTGTGGATGATCTCCCGCTACGCCGACGTGCGCGCGGCACTGGCCGATCAGCGGCTGTCCAAGGACTGGCGCCACACGCTGCCCGTCGAGGAGCGCGCCGCCGCGCCCGAGTCGCCGCTGCCGATGATGATCCTGATGGATCCGCCCGGCCACACGCGCCTGCGCAAGCTGGTGTCGCGGTCGTTCACCCTGCGCCGGATGGAGGCGCTGCGCCCGCGGGTCCGCGAGATCGCCGCGCGCCTGCTCGCGGACCTGCCGGCCACCGGCACCGTCGACATCATGGCCGAGTACGCGTTCCTGCTGCCGGTGTTCGTGATCTGCGAGCTGCTCGGGGTGCCGCCAGAGGATCGCGACGACTTCGCGTCATGGTCCAACGTCATGATCGACGAGTCCACGCAGGACCAGTCGATGGCGGCGGCCGCGAAGCTGGCCGAGTACCTCTCCGCCCTGATCGCCAAGAAGCGGGAGAACCCCGACGACGCCCTGATCAGCGCGCTGATCGAGGAGGTCGACGACGGCGACCGGTTCTCCGAGCAGGAGCTCGTCGGGATGGCGATGATCCTGCTCATCGCCGGCCACGAGACCACCGTCAACCTGGTCGGCAACGGGCTGCTCGCGCTGCTCACCCACCCCGAGCAGCTCGCGCTGCTGCGTGCGAAGCCGGATCTGATGTCCTCGGCCGTCGAGGAGTTCCTCCGCTGGGATTCCCCGGTGCACACGGCGCCGATCCGCTTCACCGCCGAGGACGTCGAGTACGCCGGTGTCACGATCCCGGCCGGCGCCGTCGTGAGCCTCTCGCTCGCCGCGGCCAACCGCGACACCCGCTTCGACGACGCCGCCGAGCTGAAGGTGGACCGGGACGCGTCCGGCCACGTCGCGTTCGGCCATGGCCTGCACCACTGCCTCGGCGCCCAGCTCGCCCGCATCGAGGGCCAGGAGGCCATCGGCCTGCTGCTCGAGCAGCGCCCGGAGCTGGCGCTGGGCGTGGACCCGATGGAGCTGCTCTACCGCCGCAGCACGATCATCCGCGGGCTGAAGGAGCTCCCGGTCGATCTCGGCCCGGCGGCCGAGGAGGGTGCTGAAGAACTCCGGCCGTAGCGCGCAGGCGGCCCGAGTTCTTCAGCGCGCTCCTCGTAGTACTTCGTTAGGTCGGTGCGGGGTAGGGCTGGTGGCAGGTTCGGCATGCGCCGGTCCGGATGGCGAGCAGGGTCTGGAGTCCGCGGAGGACGGCGTAGAGGGTCAGGCCGGCGCAGGGGCTTTTGGGTTCCGTAGTTGTGTGCAGAATGCTTTGGCGAGTGTGGTGAGGGTGACGTGGCGGTGCCAGCCGGGGTAGCTGCGGCCTTCGAAGTGGTCGAGTCCGAGTCCGTCTTCGAGTTCGCGGTAGTCGTGTTCGATGCGCCAGCGGATCTTCGCTAGTCGGACGAGTTCGCGTAGTGGGGTGTCGGCGGGCAGGGTGGAGAGCCAGTAGTCGGTGGGCTCGGATTGTCCGGGTGGCCATTCTGCGATCAGCCAGCATTCCGGCAGGGTGCCGTCGGGATCGCGGGGGATGTTGTGGTTGGCCGGGCGAACGCGTATCGCGAGGAATCGTGAGCGCATCGCGGCGGTCGGGTTGCGGGTGTCGTGGCGGGAGCCGTGGCGCCAGGTGATGCGACGCAGTTGGCTGCGTCCGGCGGCGATGGCGAGTTCGGTGAGGTTGGTGGGCTCGTCGCGGTAGCGCGGTGTCGAGGGTCGACCGGTACCGGCGTAGGGCAACGTGGTGGGTATTGCGGTTGCGGGGTAGGCGCTGGTTGTGGCTTTCACGTCGACGGAGTAGGTGTATCCCCGTGCGGTCAGTCCGAGTCGGAACTCGGTCACGTCGCCGTAGCCGGCGTCGGCGACGACCGGGAGCCGGTTCAGTCCCCATGCGGTCGTGAGAGCTGTCGCGGGTGCGGGTGCGGGTGCGGGTGTGGTGGCGGGGCCTGGCGGTTGAGTGATCTGATCGAGCATGTCCAGGGCCAAGCGCAGGAGGTCACATAGCGCGATCAAACAAGCGCAGCGACACACCTGACAAAGCACTACCAGCCCGCTCGACGCGCGCCGATCCGCAACGCGCCGACGGGAACCTCGTCGTCGTTCGTGGACACGGCCGCTGGGTTCCCGATGGCGCGTGCGCGGAGCGACCGACACCTCAGCAGGTCGGGTGGGCGCTGCAGAGGAGGCGGTGCACGTGCCAGTGCTTGGGTGCGCCCGTGGCGTCGAGGCCGTCGTACTCGATCTCGTCCTGCGCCCGCACCTCGAATCCGCGCAGCAGATCTGCGCATCCCGTGCGGCTCACGAAGGTCATGAGCGGGTGGTCGCCCGCCCACCCGTCCCGGTCTCCCAGCAGGGTCGCGCCCAGCAGGCCGTCGACGACCAGCGCGGATCGGATCGAGGCGAGCACCCGACCGAGCACGTCCGGGGGCAGCATCGGCAGCACGTGGATCGCGGCGACGAGCGTGTACGTCGCCTTCGGCATGGACCACTGCTCGATGCGGGCGTGCACGAACCGGAGCCGCGGATGGTGCATCCGGGCCGCCATCGTCGCGACGACGGGGTCCCGGTCGACCGCATCGACGGCGAATCCCGCGCCGAGCAGGAACTCCGTGTTGCGCAGTGCCCCGCAGCCGACATCGAGCGCACGGCCGGTGCGCGCCCGGGCGGCGGCTCGGACGACGAGGTCGCTGGGTGTGCGGTGGCCGGACTGCAGCGCCGCGTAGGACGGTCGGGACACGGTCACCAGCTAGCCGCTGATCCGCAGCAGGCGGCACTCGACGAGCGCTGATGCCAGCGCGACTTTCTCCTGGTCGTGCAGGTCCCCGCCGAGCTCCCGCACGTGGAACGCGGGTGTCCGCAGCGCGAAGAGCAGCGCGTCCGCGGCCAGCAGGTCGACCTCGAGGACGACGCGGCCGGAGGGGTGCACGATCTGGATCATGTCGTCGGCCGCCGCCAGCGTGAAGCCGTCGACATGCTGGTTGACCAGTCGCTGGTGCAGTCCCAGCCCCCGGTGGTCGTACCAGAGATCGGGCAGCTCGACACCGAACAGCTCCTCGTACCGCTGCCGGAACTCCGGGAACGTCGAATCGGGCCGTGCCGGGCCCGCGGGCGCGCCCGGGACCGCTACGGGACCCGCATCCGCGGACGGCGGGGAGTTGCTCGGGGCGTGGTGCAGGTACCGGCCGAAGTGATCCATGCAGAACCTGACGTACTGGGCGGTGAAGAGCACGAACTGGTGCCATGCCTGGTCGACCCGCAGCGAGTACATCTGCCACGACCGCGACGGGTCGCACTGGCTCAGGAAGAGGTACCTCTTCACCTCCTCGAACAGCGCGCTGCCCTCGTCGAGCGAGGCGACGTGGTGCTCATCGAGGAGCTTCTCGGCGACGTAGGGCGCCTCGAAGTCCAGCGCCGGGTGCGGCGGGGGCGTCGGGCGAGCGATGACCTGTTCGACCGGGATCGTCGTCACGACGACACCACCCGGCAGTTCGACGTGCAGTGGCACTCGGACGTGCACGGTGCCTTGCAGACGCTGAAGCAGTACGACGAGCAGTAGGAGATGCAGACGCACTCCGCCGCGGCGCCTGCCATCGGGCGAGCCTTCCGGATGCGGAGCCGGCCGACCCGCGTCTCCGCGAGGTCCGGATCGTCGAACGCTCGCGCCGGGCGGCCGGTGACCGTCTGCCGGACCGCGATCTCCGCTGCTGCGGCGACCCAGACCATCTTGGCGCCGAAGGGCAGGATGGACTCCGGGATGTCGGCGACGTGCAGGATGTCAGCGGCGGCGATGTCGATCGTGGCGTCGAGGTTGCGCAGGCTGCGGTAGAGGGTCACGGTCCCACCCCGCGCCGACGGGCCGAAGTAGCCGGAGAAGACCTGCACCGCGGGCGGGCCTTCCGTAGCCAGCTCCGCCAGCAGCGGGTGCATCTCGATCTCCTGGCCGGAGGCGGTGCGCAGGACGTCATCGGATTCGCTCATCTGTCCCCTCGACGAGTTCTCGTGCGGTGAGGCCGGGCCTTCCTTCCGCCAGAGATTCGCAGGGGGACCCGCCGTGGCACACGAGTGATCCGCTACCTGTTCATCGCGGCTCCTCGTCGTGGGGGCGGCCCGGGTCCCGGCGGCCGTCAGGCCAGCGGTGCCGCGGTGGCGGCCTCGACCTGCGCGCGCGTCACGCCGGGGGCCGTCTCCACCAGCCGCAGGCCGTCGGGCGTCACGTCGATCACGGCCAGCTCGGTGATGATCCGGTCGACGCACGCCGCGCCGGTGAGCGGGAGCGTGCACTCCTCGACGATCTTGGCCGAGCCGTCCTTCGCCGTGTGGTCCATCATCACGATCACGCGCGCGGCGCCGTGGACCAGGTCCATGGCCCCGCCCATGCCCTTGATCATCTTTCCGGGAACGGCCCAGTTGGCGAGGTCGCCGCGCACGCTGACCTGCATCGCACCCAGCACCGCGACGTCGACGTGCCCGCCGCGGATCATCCCGAAGCTCGTGGCCGAGTCGAAGTAGCTCGCGCCCGGCAGGACGGTGACGGTCTCCTTGCCGGCGTTGATCAGATCCGGGTCGACCTCGTCCTCGCCCGGGTAGGGCCCGACGCCGAGTATCCCGTTCTCCGAGTGCAGAACCACGGTGCGATCGGCCGGGATGTGGTCGGGCACCAGCGTGGGCATGCCGATGCCCAGGTTGACGTAGGAGCCGTCGGGCAGCTCCGCGGCCACGCGGGCCGCCAGCTCGGCACGGGTGAGCGTCATCGGACCGTCCTGATCTCGATCGGCTTCGCGACATCCGGCACGTGCACCACGCGCTGCACGTGGATGCCGGGCGTGTGCACGGCGTCCGGGTCGATCTCCCCGGGCTCCACGAGGTGCTCCACCTGCGCGATGGTGATGCGGCCCGCGGCGGCGGCGACCGGGTTGAAGTTGCGGGAGCTGCGCCGGTACACGAGGTTGCCGTGCCGATCGCCCTTCCAGGCGTGCACCAGCGCGAAGTCGGGCACGATCGCGCGCTCGAGCACGTAGGTGGTGCCGTCGAACTCGCGTGTCTCCTTGGGCGGCGACATCACGCTGACGCTGCCGTCGGGGGCGTAGCGCCACGGCAGCCCGCCGGTCTCGACGAGCGTGCCGACGCCCGCGGGGGTGAAGAACGCCGGCACCCCGGAGCCGCCCGCGTGCAGCCGCTCGGCGAGCGTGCCCTGCGGCGTCAGTTCCAGCTCCAGCTCGCCCGCCAGGTACTGGCGCGCGAACTCCTTGTTGTTGCCGACGTAGGAGCCGATCGTGCGCCGGATCCGGCCCGCGGACAGCAGCGTGCCCAGTCCGTAGCCGTCGATGCCCAGGTTGTTGCTGATGATCTCCAGATCGCTCGAGCCGTGCTCGATGAGCGCCGCGATGAGCACCGCGGGCACCCCGGACATCCCGAACCCGCCGACGGCGAGCGACGCCCCGTCGGGGATGTCGGCCACCGCCGCTGCCGCTGAGTCGACCACCTTGTCCAGCACCCCCGCAGCGTACGACATGTGTTCGTATCGCGTACAGGTGTGCGCATTGCGAACAACGTCACGGTGGCCGTAGGTTGCCGCCATGGCCAGCACGCTGTTCGACCCCCTCTTCGGTGCCGACCGGGTCGCCGCCCGGCTCGACGACGCGTCCTGGGTGGCGGCGCTCGTGGCGGTGGAGGTGGCGCTCGCACACGCCGCGTCCGAGCACGGGGTCGTGCCCGCGGCGCACGCCGATCTGATCGCCTCGGCGGCTGCCGGGCTCGACATCGACATCGCTGCGCTCGGCCGCGACGCCGTCACCGGCGGGAACCCGGTCATCCCGCTCGTACGGCTGCTGCGTGCCGCGGCCGGGGAGGCCGGGCCGTCGGTGCACCCGGGCGCCACCAGCCAGGACGTCATGGACACCGCGGCCGTGCTGCTCGTCGGATGGGCGGGCGAGGTCGTGCTCGACGACCTGCGCGGCGCCGCCGATGCCGCCGCCGTGCTCGCCGCTGCGCACCGCACCACCCCGATGATGGGGCGCACCCTCGGCCAGCAGGCGCTGCCCACCACGTTCGGGCTGGTGGCGGCCGGCTGGTGCGCCGGGCTCGACCGGTCCCGGTCCCGGCTGGCCGACGTGCTGGCCACGCTGCCCGTCCAGCTCGGCGGGGCGGCCGGGACGCTGGCCGCGCTGCACCCGCACGGTCCGGCCGTCGCGGCGTCGCTGGCCCGCGCGTTGCGGCTGGCGCCCGCGCCCCCGTGGCACACCGAACGGACGCGGATCGGGGAGCTCGCCGGCGCGCTGGCCGTCGCGGCGGGTGCCTGCGCGAAGCCGGCCACCGACGTCGTCCTGCTGGCGGGAACGGAGCTGGGGGAGGTGTCGGAGGCGGCGCCCGGCGACTCGTCCTCGATGCCGCACAAGCGCAACCCGATCGCAGCGGTCACCGCCAGGGCGTCGGCCCGGCAGGCCCCCGGCCTCGCCGCCACGCTGCTCGCCGCGGCCGATCACGAGCACCAGCGCGGTGCCGGGCCGTGGCACGCCGAGTGGCAACCGCTGGCCGAGCTGCTGCGCGCCACCGGTGGCGCTGCCGCCCGCCTGCGCACGTCGCTGGAAGGGCTGCGGGTGCACCCGGACCGGATGGCGGCGCACCTGCCGACCGGGACGGTCGACACCGGGCACGCCGCGGAGCTCGCCGACACCCTGCTGGCGGATCGGGCCTGATGGACCGCGTCCAGTCGCTGGTCAAGGGCCTGGAGGTGATCCGGGCCTTCGATGCGGAGCACCCGCGCCAGACGCTCAGCGACGTCGCGCGCCGCACCGGGCTCACCCGGGCCTCGGCTCGCCGGTTCCTGCTGACGCTGGCCGAGCTGGGCTACGTCAGCGCCGACGGGCGGCAGTTCGCGCTGACCCCGCGCGTGCTGGAGCTGGGGTACGCGTACCTGTCGAGCCTGTCGCTGCCCGAGGTGGCGGGCCCGCACCTGAAGGCGCTGGTGGAGCGGGTGCACCAGTCGGCGTCGGTGTCGGTGCTCGACGGGCCCGACGTCGTCTACGTCGCCCGCGTGCCGACGTCGCGGATCATGACGGTGGCGATCACCATCGGCACTCGGCTCCCGGCCTACGCCACGTCGATGGGACGGGTGCTGCTCGCGGCCCAGCCGGACCCGCAGCGGCGGGCGCTGCTCGCCGAACGCCCGCCGGAGCCGCTGACCGACCGCACCCTCACCGACCTCGCCACGCTGGCCGTGGAGCTCGACACGGTCCGCGACGCCGGATACTGCGTGGTGGACGAGGAGCTGGAGCTGGGCCTGCGCTCGCTCGCGGTGCCGGTGCGGGACGGCTCGGGGGCGGTGGTGGCGGCGGCCAACGTCTCGTCGCGCGCCGGTTCGGTGGACCTGGTGCGTGACGTCCTGCCGGCGCTGCGGGCCTGTGCGGCGGGGATCGAGGGGGATCTGCGGCTGGGTGGGGGTATCGATCTTTCGGCGGGGTGAGCCACAGGGCCCTGCCGGGATCGCAGCATGGTGGCCATCCTGCGGTTCAACGCTAGGAAAGCCACCATGCTGCGATGTTGAGGGGCGGGCGCGCGGGGGAGGGGCGGGCGGGGGGCCTCAGCGCGTCAGGTTCAGCCGCGTGCCCAGCCACGGCAGCGCCGACTCAAGCCCCGGGCCCCAGACCGCCCAGGTGTGCACCCCGGGCAGCACGGTCAGGGTCGCGCTGACCCCGGCTCCCTGCAGCGCGGTGAGCACCGTCTTCGCCTGCGGCAGGTACTCGCCGTCGGCGGCACCGGCCACCAGCACCCCGGCGCTCTGCGGGAGGCGCCGGGTCTTCAGCACGTCGATCGGGTTCACGGCCCGGAACGCCGCCGCCGCCTCCGGTCCGGTCCCGAACGCGGCCGCGACCGTGTCGGCGCGGCTGCCGAGCATCGGTTCGAGCTGCCCGGCGATGTCGACGAACGTGGGGTAGACCTGCGGCGCGGTCACCGCCATCTGCAGCGCGCAGGTGCCGCCGTGGGACAGGCCCGCGATCGCCCAGTCCGCCGGATCCGGGTCCACCTGGAGGTTCTTGCGGATCCAGGCCGGCACGTCGACGGTCAGGTAGGTGGCGGCCTTGCCGAGCCGGGAGTCGAGGCAGAGCGGGTTCGCGAACTCGGCGCCCAGGTCGTCGGGGATGACGACGACCGGCGCGAGGCCCTTGTGCGCGGCGGCGTAGCGGTCCATCCGGGCGGTGAGCTGCCCGCCGGTGAGCCAGTCGCCGGGATTGCCGGGCTGCCCCGAGAGCAGCACGAGCACCGGCAGTTCCGCACGGACTCCCGTCAGGTAGGCGGGCGGCAGGTAGACCCAGCCGGAGCGGGCCGGGAACCCCGACGCCGGGCTCGGGATCTGCACCTCCGACACGCTGCCGGCGGCGGGCATGTCCGCCGGTGGCGTCCACAGCGTCTCCAGTGGCGCGCCGGCGCGTCCGCGGATCACCTTCTCGGCCTGCGGTGCGACGTCGGCGAACGCGGCCTGCCCCGCCGGGCTCAGACCGAGCGCGGTGCGCACGGTCGGGAACTGCTCGTAGTAGACGTTGACGCCGGACGCGCCGGCAAGCAGCACCAGCACCGCGGCGAGGGACACCGGCCACCAGCGGGCCCTGGCCAGGCATGCGGCGACGGCGAGCCCGACGGCCACGAGCGGGGCCATGATCCAGGCCAGGACCGTGAGCGGGATCCGTTCATGCAGCACCTCGAACAGCACGAGACCCGTCCCGGCGGTGCCGACGAGCCCGGCCACGACCGCGATCGGCACGGCCAGCGCCCACCACCGCCGCGGCCTGCCCCGCGGCCACAGCAGCAGTACGCCGGCCGCCACCCCGAGCGCCAGCAGCGCCAGCGGCAGCGGTCCGGCGAGCAGTGACCAGTCCAGCACCCTGCAGATGATCCTCAGCTCGTGCCCGGCCGGCACCCCGGTGTGCCCGAACACGCAACGGGGGTCGGCCCCCGTCCGTCACGACGCGCGGGTGAACCGGGTGGCCCCGACCGCGATCGCCGCCACCAGCACGGCCTGGACGGCCGTCACCGTGATCACCGCGACCTGGATCCCGGCCGCCGCCGAGACGGTGGCGAACACCGTGCCGAGCACGGCGACCCCGAGGGCGAGCGAGGACTGCTGCGTCGTGGTGAGCACCCCGCTGCCCGCCCCGGCGCTGCTGTGCGGGACGTCGGAGAGCACCGCGCGGAACAGGGTCGGCCCGCTCAGACCCTGGCCGAAGCCGCACAGGATCGTGCCCGGCGCGAGGTCGACGACGTTGAGGTCGGGCCACGCGAGCAGCGCCGCCCCGATGAGCACCAGCAGCCCGAGTGCCTGCACGAGCGCACCGATCGAGATCAGCCGGATGCCGTGGCGTGCGACGAGCCTGCTGCTCAGCAGCGACGCGGCGAGGAAGGCCGCCGCGAACGGGGTGAGCGCCAGTCCCGACGCGAGCGGGCTCAGGGCCAGCCCGTCCTGCAGCGTCAGTGCGTAGACGAACATGAAGCCGCCGACACCGGCGAAGAACGGCACGGCCAGCAGGAGGCCGCGGCGCAGGCTCGGCACGGCCAGCAGCGACATCGGCAGCAGCGTGGCCCGGCCACCGGACTCGCGCGCACGCTCGACGGCGACGAAGGCGACCGCCGCGAGCGGGGCGACGGCGAGCAGCACCCAGCACCAGGCGGGCCAGCCCAGCGCGCGCCCCTCCAGCACGGGCACCAGCAGCGCCAGCAGCGTGACGCCGAGCAGGAGGGTGCCCCAGCGGTCGATGCTGAGCGGGTCGGCGGCGCGCGTCTCGGGCAGGGTCCGGCGGCCGAGCGCCAGTCCGGCCAGCCCGATCGGCACGTTGACGAGGAAGATCATGCGCCACCCGGTGCCGGCGATGTCGGCCGTGGCGAGCAGTCCGCCGGCCAGCAGCCCGATCACCATGGCGATCCCGCCGGTGGCGCCGTAGTAGCCCAGGATGCGGGAGCGGCGCTCGCCGGTCGTCGCGGACTGGACGATCGACAGGACCTGGGGCACCAGCAGCGCGGCCGCGGCACCCTGCAACATCCGAGCGCCGACCAGCACGCCGGCGTCCGGAGCGAGCCCACAGGCCAGCGAGGTGACGGTGAAGGCGGCCAGCCCGATCAGGAACAGCCGGCGCCTGCCGAACGCGTCGCCGAGCCGGCCACCGACCACGAGCAGCACGGCGAAGGCGATGCCGTAGCCGGCCACGATCCACTCCAGGGTGGCCGCGGTGGCGTGGAGGTCGGCGCCGATCGTGGGCAGCGCGACGTTGACGATGAACAGGTCGATGGGTGCCAGCGCGGCGCCCAGCAGCACGGTGCCGAGACCGGCGCGGGTGAGCCCATCGGTTCGAGGGGGTGCCGATAGCGAGGTGACGGCCATGGGTACCACGATCGGCCGCTGCAGAACCTGGTACCAGGAGCCTGCTCATCCGGGTACCCGCACTACCTGGTACCCGGCTGGGCGGGATGCAACAGTGGAGCCATGAGCACCGCGGTGACCGCACTCGAGCACGGTGTACGGCGTCGTGAACTGGCCGCCTTCCTGCGCAGCCGCCGCGAACGCATCACCCCCGAGCAGGTGGGCCTGCCCGAGCTGGGGCGCCGCCGGACCCCTGGCCTGCGCCGCGAGGAGGTGGCGCAGCTCGCCGGGGTCGGCGTCACCTGGTACACCTGGCTGGAGCAGGGCCGCGACATCAACGCCTCCGAGCAGGTGCTCGATGCCATCGCCCGCACGCTGCGCCTCGATCCGCAGGAGATCGCGCACCTGTACCGCCTCGGCGGCGCGGCGGAGCCGACGGTGGAGAAGGAGAGCAACGCGGTGCCCGCCGAGGTGCACGCGATCATGGCGAAACTCGACCCGTTCCCGGCGGTGGTCTACAACGCGCGCACCGACATCCTCGCCTGGAACCGCGCCTACAACGCCCTGTTCGACGTCGACGCGATCCCGGCGGACGACCGCAACGCGATGCTGCAGTGCTTCACCAACGCCGCCTGGCAGGCCCAGCTGCCCGACTGGGCGGCCGGCATGCCGCGCTCGGTGGCCCAGTTCCGCGCCTCGATGGCCGACCACGTGGCCGATCCGTGCTGGAAGTCGCTGGTCAAGCGGCTGCGGGCCGAGTCGCCGGCGTTCGAGGAGCTCTGGAACCGCCACGACGTGCAGCCGATGTACAACCAGAGCAAGCGGGTGATCCACTCGACGGTCGGCGAGCTGCGGTTCCACTGCTCGCACCTGTGGTTCGGGCGGCGCTCCGAGATCCGGCTGACCACCTTCACCCCCGACGACGAGGCGACGCAGGTGAAGATCGAGCAGCTCTGACGGAGTCGGCTACAGCCAGCCCCGGTCCCGCGCCACCCGGGCCGCCTCGATCCGGTTGCGCACGCCCAGCTTCGTGATGGCCGTGGAGAGGTAGTTGCGCACAGTGCCCTCCGCCAGGTGCAGCTGCGTGGCGATGTCGCCGTTGGGCAGCCCGTCGGCGGCCAGCCGCAGCACGTCGCGCTCCCGGTCGGTCATGGGGTCGGCACCGTCCCAGGCCGCGACGGCCAGCGCGGGATCCACCACGCGCTGGCCGGCATGGACCCGCCGCACGGTGTCGACGAGCTGGTCGATCGGCGCGTCCTTGAGCACGTAGCCCGACACCCCGCTCTCGAGGGCCCGGCGCAGGTAGCCGGACCGGGCGAACGTCGTGACGATCACCAGGCGGGTGCGGGCTCCGCGACGGCGGAGCTCGGCCGCCACATCCAGGCCGGTGAGTCCGGGCATCTCGACGTCGGTGACCAGCACGTCCGGGTCGTGCTCGAGCACCGCGGCCAGCGCCGCGGTGCCGTCGGCCGCGGTGGCGACGACCTCCAGGTCGGGCTCCAGCCCGAGCAGCGCCGCGAACGCCCCCAGCACCATCGTCTGGTCCTCGGCCAGCACCAACCGGATCGTCACGTGGCGACCGTCGCGGGCACCGCCACCGTCAGCGCGGTGCCTGCGGTGGCCAGCCGCTGCACGTCGCCGCCGAGCGCGCCGATCCGCTCGCGCATCCCGCGCAGCCCGTTGCCCTCGCCGGTGCCACCACCGACGCCGTCGTCGGTGACCTCCAGCACGACGTCGTCGCCGACCCTGCGCAACGTGAGGGTGCAGCGAGACGCGTGGGCGTGGCGCACGACGTTGGTGACGCCCTCGCGCAGCGCCAACCCGAGCGCGGTCTCGGCCATCGGGGTCAGCACGAGATCGGGATCGCGTTGCACCGCGATCTGCACGCCCGCGGCGGCGAGCGCGTCGCTGGCGACCGTGATCTCCTCATCGAGGTCGACCTGGCGCCAGCCCGACACGGTGGCGCGCACCTCGGTGAGGGCCGCGCGGGCGGCCTGTTCGACCAGCGCCATCTCCCCGATCCCCGCCTCCACATCGACGCGGGCCAGCCGCTGGGCGAGCTGGGAGCGCACGACGATCCCGGTGAGGGTCTGGCCCAGCAGGTCGTGCAGGTCGCGGGCGATGCGCTCGCGCTCGGACAGCGTGGCCAGGTGCTCGACCTGCGCGTTGTGCATGCGGTCGACGCGGTCCTGCTCGGAGTGCTCGAAGGTGATCATTCCGAGCGCCCAGACGAGCACGAGGCACGGGATGTAGGACAGCAGCGCCCACAGCGACGACTGCTGCAGCGACCAGAGTCCGAAACCGGCGATCAGCACGCTGTAGAGCGCGAGCCAGCGCAGCGTGTTGCGCCGCGACTCCAGCTCGCCGACGAACGCGGCGGCGAAGACCAGCAGGATGGCCGCACCCGCGTTGATCAGCATGCTGAGCACCGCGAGCACCGTGATCAGCAGCGGCGCCCGGCGCCGGACCGCGGGCCGGACCTGCGCGAGCAGGTAGATTGGCAGGAACAGCGCCACGATGACGACCAGCCCGACCCACTGCAGGAGCGGGGCGTTCCCGTCGAACACCGGCTGGTAGAGCAGCACCGACAGCCAGAACAGGTGCCAGAGCGTCACACCGCGGAACGGGTGCGCTGGGCGCTCCTCGGCCGGCACGGTCACACCCGCAGATTACGGTAGGCCCACCCGGCCAGCCCCGCGGCGACAACGGTGGTGAGCAGCAGCGCGAGCAGGTGGCCGAGTGCCGGCCCGCCGTCGAGCTGCGCCACCGCGAGCCGCGCGAGGTGGTAGGTCGGCAGGTAGGGCGCGATGTTCTGGATGAACGCGGGCATCATCTCCAGCGGCATCCACAGCCCCGAGGCGATCGAGAGCGGGAAGAAGATCGCGTTGAGCACGGCGGCCGCGGCGTTCGCCGAGGTCACGAAGCCGACGGCGAGGCCGAGCAGCGCGAACGGCAGGCTGCCCAGAATCAGCACGGCCACCAGCCGCAGCCACGTCCCGAGGTCCATCGACACGCCGGAGATCACCAGCGACAGCGCGGTGTAGGCGAGGATCGCGAACAGCGCGTACGGCAGCGCGGCCAGCACCTTCCCGGCGATCGTGGCGCCGATCGGGGCCGCCGACACCTTCTTGACGCGCAGCCAGCCGCTCGCGCGGTCGTTGGCCACGCCGATGCCGGGGTTCATCAGCATCACCGACACCACCCCGAACGTGCCGAACGTCGCGAGCATCCGGGCGCCGTAGGTGATGCCGTCGGGCGAGGGCTGGTTGCCGAACAGCGAGATGAACAGGGCGAAGAGCATCACGGGCATCAGCACGGAGAAGAACAGGGCGGTCGGCTCGCGCAGGATCGCGCGGATGCCCTCCGCGAACTCCACGCCCATGACGCGGGCGTGGAGCACCCGCTGCGGTGTCGTGGACGAGTCGATCGTGGTCATGCCGGGACCTGCACCTTCGCGTCGGTCTTCTCGTGGTCCTCGCCGGTCAGCGCGAACAGGGCCTGCTCGAGTCCGGCGCCCTCGACACGCAGGTCGGCGAGCCCGGCGTCGGCAGCGAGCCAGCGGCGCAGCACCTCCTCCGGTGCGGTGGTGGCCAGGCGCACCCGGTCAGCGTCGCGGCGCAGCGACAGCACGCCGGGCAGCGCCCGCAGCGTGCTGTCGTCGAGCGCGGTGCGGGCGGTGATCGTGCGGTCGGCGAGGCGCGACGTCAGCCCCGCCGGCGTGTCGGCGGCCACCACGCGGCCGCGGTGCAGCACCACGACACGATCGGCGACGGCCGCGGCCTCCTCGATGATGTGGGTGGTGAGCAGGATGCCCACGCCCGCGTCCCGGCGCGCGGCGAGCGTCTGCCAGAACGCGCGACGAGCCGCGATGTCGAGCCCGACCGTCGGCTCGTCGAGCAGGAGCAGCTCGGGATCGCCGACCAGCGCCATCGCCAGCGCGACGCGCTGCTGCTGGCCACCGGAGACCTTGCCGGCGCGGCGCCCGCGCAGGTCGGTGATGCCGACCTCGGTGAGCACCGGAGCCGCGGCGCTCGCGGGCTGCCCGGCCCGCACGGCCGCGCCGCGCGCCAGCTCGTCGACCGTCGCGGTGCGGGGGAAGCCCATCTCCTGCTGCACCACACCCAGCGCGCGCCGGGTCGCGGCTCGGCGGGGATCGCCGCCGCAGACCGCGACGCTGCCCTCCTGCGCGGCGAGCAGCCCGGTCGCGAGCCCGATCAGGGTCGTCTTGCCCGCGCCGTTGGGGCCCAGCAGGGCGACGCACTCGCCGGGGGCGACGGTGAGATCGACACCCGAGAGCGCCGCCACGGCGCCGTAGCGGTGGCTCACGCCCGCGATCCTCATTGCTGGGGGGCTTGCGTCCTCGGTCATGGGGAGAAGGTTGCCCTGCGAGCCGGTCGGGAGGCAGTGGACGGCGTCAGCACCCGATGCTGACGAATGTCATGCGGGGTCGCCGCTCCGGGACGTCAGGGGGCCCGGGGCAGGATCACCCCATGCCCGAACGCGTCCTCACCACCCGGCAGATCAACCGGGCCGTGCTGGCCCGGCAGCTCCTCCTGGAGCGTTCCCCGCTCGCCCCCGAGCGGGTGGTCGAGCGGGTGGCCTGCCTGCAGACGCAGTACGCGCCGGCCGGCTACGTCGGGATGTGGTCGCGCACCGACGGCTTCCGCAGGGAGCACCTCACCGACGCGCTGCTGAGCGGGCGCATCGTGCAGGGCTGGGCCATGCGCTGCACCATCCACATGCTCTCGGCACGTGACTACGCGCCCATCTCCGAGGCCGTGCGGATGCCCCGCCGCGAGTGGTGGCGGCGCTCCGCGAAGAGCCGCGCCGAGCTGCCGATGGAGCCGGTCGCCGACGCGGTCCGCGGCTACCTCGCCGACGGCCCGCTCAAGCAGGCCGAGATCCAGAAGCGCCTCGTCGCCGACGGGTTCGACCGGGACGCCTGGTCGGGTGCCCAGCTGTGGGTCGACCTGGTCCGGGTGCCGCCCGCCGGCACCTGGGAGCTGCCACGGGCCCACGTCTACGGCCTCGCCGAGCAGACGGTGCGCACGTCCGCCCCGTCGGAGCCGGTCGCGCGCGAGCTGCTCGTCACCCGCTACCTGCGCGGTTTCGGTCCCGCGTCGGTGAAGGACGTGGCGTTGTTCTGCGGCTGGAACCTGACGGTCACGCGCGCGGTGCTCGCCGGGATCTCGTTGCGGCGGTTCCGTGACGAGTCCGGTGGCGAGCTGGTGGACCTGCCGCGGGCACCGCTGCCGGACGCCGACACCCCGGCACCGGTGCGGTTCCTCGGCCAGTGGGACGCCGTGCTGCTGGTGCACGCCCGGCGCGGCCAGATCCTGCCGGAGGCGTACCGCAGCCGGGTCTTCGCCGCCACGATGCCGCAGTCCGTGCCCACGTTCCTCGTCGACGGGCAGGTCGCGGGCACCTGGCGCTTCGACGGCGGTGGCGTCGCCCTCGACCCGTTCCACGAGCTGGCGCCGCCGGTGCTGCGCGAGCTCGCCGCCGAGGGAGAGCGGCTGGCGGCGTTCGCTAGTGCGGCGGCAGGGTGATGTCGGCCGAGTAGGTGCGGTGGGCGCGCAGCTCCGCGAGCTGGCGCTCCCGTTCGCGGTCGGCGGGTGGGGTCTGCGGGAACAGCTGGGGGCGGGCCGCCGAGAGCCAGACGGCGAAGGCGACGCCGAGCAGAACGAGCAATGCGGTGTCCATGGCAGAGAGTCTTCGCTCGACAAGAAGCTGCCAACAGTGGCAGAGAAGACCGCTCACGGCAAGATCCTGCCACTATGCTCGGGGCATGCTCTCCACGGTCGCCGCGCTGCTGCTACCCGCCGTCTCGCCCTTCGAGTTCGGCACGCTGTGCGAGGTCTTCGGCACCGACCGCACCGCCGACGGTGTGCCCCCGATCGAGTTCCGGGTCTGCGGCCCGGTCGCGGGCGAGCCGCTCGACACCGGCAACGGCGCGTCCATCACCCCCGCGCTCGGGCTCGACGGGCTGGTCGGCGCGGATCTCGTGGCCGTCTCGGCCACCCGGTGGCGCACCTTCCCCGAACCCGCACTCGAGGCGCTGCGCGCGGCAGCGGCCGACGGCGCCACGATCCTCGGCATCTGCTCCGGCGCGTTCGTGATCGGTGCCGCCGGGCTGCTCGACGGCAGGCGGTGCACGTCGCACTGGATGCACGTCGACGACCTGCGTGCCACGTATCCGCAGGCGCTCGTCGACCCCGACGTCCTGTTCGTCGACGACGGCAACATCGTCACCAGCGCCGGCACGGCCGCCGGCATCGACGCCTGCCTGCACGTGGTGCGCCGCGAGCTCGGCAGCGCCGTGGTCAACGCCATCGCCCGCCGGATGGTCGTGCCGCCCCAGCGCGACGGTGGGCAGCGCCAGTTCGTCGAGCAGCCGATCCCGCAGTGCTCCGCCGACGCGCTGGCCCCGGTGCTGGAGTGGGTGCTGGAGCACCTCGACGTCGAGCACAGCGTCGCGGAGCTCGCGCGGCGCGCCCGGATGTCGGACCGCAGCTTCGCCCGCCGGTTCGTCGCCGAGACCGGCACCACGCCGCACCGCTGGATGACGTTGCAGCGCGTGTTGCTCGCCCAGCGGCTGCTGGAGGACACCGATCTGGGCGTCGACTCCGTCGCCACCCGCTGCGGGTTCGGCAGCGGCGCGCTGCTGCGCCACCACTTCCGCAAGGTCGTCGGCGTTGCCCCCGCGGACTACCGGCGCACCTTCCAGGGAGGCCTGGCGATCGCGGGTTCCTGAACTATCGTTCAGGAGTGGGCACCGAAGCCGTACTTGCCGAGAGGGACGCCGACGGCGTCCTCACCCTGACCCTGAACCGCCCCGAGCGCCGCAACGGCTGGGGCGACGACATGCAACAGGCGTACTACGCGCACCTGGAAGCGGCGGCCACCGACCCGGACGTGCGCGCGGTCGTCCTGACCGGGGCGGGCACCACGTTCTGCCCCGGCGCCGACATGACGCGCCTGACCGGGCTGGCCGAACCGGGTGCCACGCTGCCGCACCTGCCCGTCGACGTCCCGCGACGGTTCCCGAAGCCGCTCATCGCCGCCATCAACGGCGCCTGCGCGGGGGTCGGTCTGGTGCAGGCGCTGTGGTGCCACGTGCGGTTCGCGTCCGACTCGGCGCGGTTCTCCACCGCGTTCGCCCGCCGCGGGCTGGTCGCCGAGTACGGCATCGCCTGGACGCTGCCGCGGCTGATCGGCGTCGGCAACGCCATGGACCTGCTCCTGTCGGCCCGCACGTTCGAGGCAGTCGAGGCGCACCGGCTCGGCCTGGTCAACCGGATCATGCCGCGCGAGGACGTGCTCGGCGCCGCGCAGGACTACGCGCGCGACGTCGCCCGCAACTGCGCCCCGAACTCGCTCGCGGTGATCGCCGGGCAGGTGCTCGACGACCTCGATGTGACGTTCGAGGCTTCGCTCGAGCGCGCCTGGGACCTCGTCGACACGACCATCGGCAGCCCGGACCTGGCCGAAGGGGTGTCGTCGTACCTGGAGAAGCGTCCACCGCGGTTCGCGCCGCTGACGAGGAAGGACTGATCCGTGGCCGTCGAGAGGTTCCCGGTGGAAGCCGGGCACGTGCTGATGTTCCGCAGGGCGATCGGCGACGAGCGCGAGACCGACCTCGCGCCGCCGACGTTCGTGCAGGCCTCCGCGCAGTTCGATCCCGAGTACCGGCTGCGGCCGCGCGACGGGGTCGACTGGTGGGGGTCGGCAGCCGGCCCGGGCGCGCCGCCCGCAGGCGCGGGGGGCGGCGGTGGCGGCCTGCACGCCGAACAGCACTACACCTACCACCGGCCGGTGCGCGTCGGTGACGTCCTGCACGCCACGGTCCGCGAGGGCGAGCGCTGGGAGAAGGTCGGCCGCTCCGGCACGTTGAAGTTCTTCGAGACGATCACCGAGTACCACGACGAGAGCGGCGAGCTCGTCGTGACCGCCCGCGGCATCGGCGTGCTGAAGGAGAGCTCATGAGCAGCGTGAACGGGCAGCCGATCGCGGTCGGTGACACCCGCGAGACGGTGGTGGTCGCCGACCTGACGCGAACGCGGATCGTCCAGTACGCGGGCGCGTCCGGCGACTACAACCCGCTGCACACCGACGAGCCGTTCGCCACGCAGGTGGCCGGCTATCCCGGCGTCTTCGCCCACGGCATGCTGACGATGGGGCTGGCCGGCCGCGCCGTCACCGACTGGGTCGGGGGCGAGGAACGCCTGCTGGACTACGGCGTGCGCTTCACCGCGCAGGTGTGGCCCGGCGACACGCTGACCACCACCGTCACCGTCGCGGGGGTCACCGACGGCACGGCGGCGTTCACGCTCGTCACGGTGAACGCGGAGGGCGCCACGGTGCTCACGGGAACGGCCACGGCGAAGCTGGACTGAGCGCGCGGCCGGGACACGCCGCTCCGAACACAGCACACTCGCTCGCGAACGGGCGCTCCACGCGGCAGGATCGGCTCACCACCACGCAGGAGTTGACCGCCATATGTCTCAGGACCCGGCGCGCGTCGCCGTGATCGGAGCCGGGCCGTCCGGCCTCTACGCCGCAGCGGCGCTGCTCACGTCCGAGGTGCCGGTGAGCGTCGAGGTGCTCGACCGCCTCCCGGCGCCCTACGGCCTGGTGCGCTACGGCGTCGCACCGGACCACGTCAAGATGAAGTCGGTGATCCGGGTCCTGCAGAAGCCGTTCGACCCGGCGCTCGTCGAGTTCCTCGGCGGGGTCCGGGTCGGCACCGGCGGCATCGGCCTGGACGTGCTGCGCCAGCACTTCCACGCCGTCGTCCACGCCACGGGCAGCGCCGTCGACCGGGGGCTCGGCGTGCCGGGGGAGGAGCTGGCCGGCTCCTACGGGTCCGGTGAGTTCGTCAGCTGGTACTGCGGCCATCCCGACTTCGTGAAGCTGGACCCACCGCTCGACCACCCCGGCGTCGCCGTCGTCGGCGCCGGCAACGTCGCGCTGGACGTGGCCAGGGTGCTGGCCCGCTCGGCGGCGGAGATGGCCGCCACCGACGTGCCGGACCGCGTGCTCGACGCGCTGCGCGGCAGCGCCGTGCGCGACGTCCACATCCTGATCCGCCGCGGCCCGCAGCACGTGCGGTTCACCCCGGCCGAGCTGCGCCAGATCGGTGACCTCGCCGACGCCGACGTCATCGTGCACGACGACGGGCTGCTCGCCGCGGGCGTCGCGGAGCCCGAGGACCGGCGCCAGAAGCAGAACCTCGCCATGCTGACGGAGTGGGCGGGCGGGGCGGGCGGCACCGCTCCCCGGCGGGTGCACCTGCGCTTCCTGCGCAGCCCGGTGCGGCTCAACGGGGAGAACGGGCGCGTCAGCAGCATCGTCGTGGAGCGCAACCGCATCGACGAGGACGGGCGCGTCGTCGGCACCGGCGAGGAGGAGACGCTCGCCGTCGGCCTCGTCGTGCGGGCCATCGGCTACGCCGCCGAGCCGATCCCCGGCCTGCCGTTCGACGCGGCCACCGGCACCGTGCCCAACGACGGCGGCCGCGTGCTCGCCGACGGCGTGCCGGTGCCCGGCGAGTACGTCACGGGCTGGATCAAGCGCGGGCCCACCGGCGTGATCGGCACCAACAAGGGCGACGCCAACGAGACCGTGGCAGCGCTGCTGGCCGACCTCCCCGGCCTCCCGCCCCCCACCCGTCCCGAGCCCGCACAGCTGCGGGAGGCGCTGGCCGCTGCGGGCATCCGCCCCGTCGACTGGACGGGCTGGCTGCGCCTGGACGCCGAGGAGATCCGCCGCGGCGGCATGCGGGAGGCCGAGCGCGTCAAGGTGGCCGACCTGGCCGAGATGCTGGAGATGGCCCACGGCACCTGAGCAGCTCCGCTGAGCGGGGCGGTTGACCGATTCTCCCGATCCGGACAGGATTCGGCGCGTGGATCCGGTGACACTGATCGTGACGGCCGTAGCACTGGGTGCATCAGCCGGCTTGAAGGACACCGCCGCGTCAGCGGTCAAGGACGCCTACGCCGCGCTCAAGGCGCTGCTGGGTCGGCGCCGGGTCGACGTGTCCGGGGTCGAGCGTCGCCCCGACTCGGCTGCGCAACGGAGCGCGCTGGAGGAGAACCTCGCCGACGTGCCCGACGTGCCCGACGACGAGCTGCTCGCCGCGGCCCGGCGGGTCACCGACGCGGTCGCCGCGAACGATGCCGGCGCGGCCCCGGCGATCGGCATCGACCTGCACGACGTGCAGGCGGAGTTCCTCAAGATCAGTTCGGTGTCCGCGAGCGGAACCGGTGTGAAGGTCGACGGTGCCACGTTCAGCGGCGGCATCACCATCGAGGGCGTCCGGGCGGGAGAGTCGCCGGACCCCTCGGCGCGGTAGGGCGGCCCGCTCCCACCGCGTCGCTGGAGGGCGATCCGCGCGCGCCGGTGCCGCGCAGCGGCGGCAACGTCGCGCTGGACGACGTCTACGTCGGCGGGGACTTCACGGTCGTCTTCGGCGGTGCCACCGAACGGCCGGCCCCGCTGACCCCGCAGGACCGAGCGGGGTACCTGGCAGCCGTCACCGCGCGCTACCGGGTGCTGGACCTCTCGGCGCTGACACCGGAGAGCGAGGACGAGCACCTCCCGGTCCTGCTGCGACAGGTGTTCGTGCCGCAGACGGTCCGGGCCGATCCGGCGCCGGTCGAGCTGCCCCGGGACCTGTGGCGACGTCTCGTCGAAACCGGTGATGTCGGCTCGGCCGAGCTCCCCGACGAGATGGAGCACCTCGATCGCGAGCTGCTGGCCAGGGCTCGCGCGTCGCACGCCGCCCAGGTCCCGCGCGCGATCACCCAGTTGTTGAGCGATCCCGCGCAGCGCCTCGTCGCGCTGCTCGGTGATCCCGGAGCGGGCAAGTCGTCGCTGCTGCGCTACCTCGCGTTGGCCCTGTCGGGCGAGCAGGTCCCCGACGAGCTCTCCGGGCTGGCCGGGTGGCTCCCGGTGATCGTCGAGCTGCGCTCCTACGCGGGGCCGGGATGGCGGGTCGGGCGCTGGGCGGACGGGACGCTGCTGGACTTCCTCGACCATCAGCACGCCAACGAGGGGCTGGGGCTGCCCCGGCAGGTTCTGGAGCAGTACCTCTCGTCCGACGGCCGGGCCGTCGTGATGTTCGACGGCCTCGACGAGCTGTTCGACGCCGCCCAGCGCGAGGAGACCGCGCAGCGGATCGCCGCCTTCTCCCGACGGTTCCCCCGGGTGCGGGTCGTCGTGACATCACGGGTGATCGGCTACCGCCGCGGGGTGCTCGACGGCGCCGGCTTCCGGCTGCACCAGCTCGAGGATCTCGACGCCGAGCAGATCGGCACCTTCATCGATCAGTGGTACCGCCTCGCCTCCCGCGGCAACCAGGTGGAAGCCGACAGCCGATCGGCGCGGCTCCGCACGTCGATCGACCGCTCACCCTCGGCGGCGGATCTGGCCGGGAACCCGATGCTGCTGACGATCCTCGCCGTGATCGGCAGGCGCCGCGAGCTGCCGAAGGAACGCCATCGGGTCTATCGCCACGCGGTGGAGGTACTGACCCAGCACTGGGACCTCAACCGCGCGGTGCGCGATACGAGGGTCGCCATGGACTACATCGACGAGGAGGACAAGCGCGAGCTGTTGCGCCGGATCGCGCGCCGCATGCAGGAGGGCCGCGGCGGCATCGCCGGCAACCACATCCATCGCGACGACCTGCTCGCGGAGTTCCGCGACTACCTGCAGGAGCGGTACCAGCAGCCGCTGGATCAGGCGAAGATCGTGGCCAAGGCCATGCTGGAGCAGTTCCGCGATCGCAACTTCATCCTGTCGCGGTTCGGCCCCGGCACCTACGGGTTCGTGCACCGGGCCTTCCTCGAGTACTGCTGCGCCGACGAGATCGTCTACCGGTTCAAGGAGTCGCGGGACCTGCCGACCGAGGAGCTCGTCACGGTCGTGTTCGGCGGCCACGCAGGTGATCCGGCCTGGCAGGAGGTGCTCCTGCTCATCGCCGGGATGATCCACGAGCGGTTCCTCGCCAAGATCATCGACCACCTGTTGGAGCTGGGGAACGCGCCCGGCGTCCGGGTCGATCCCGACACCGTCGGCCGGCACTGGATCCTCGCGGCGCGCTGCCTTGCCGAGGCCCGCAGCGCCGCGATGCTGCAGGCGCAGTCGGAGCGCATCGTCGACGGCCTGATCGAGAACCTGACCGTGATCCGGACGACGATCGTGACCAGGAGGACCTGGAACACGCTCGGCCTGCACTACGCGCTCCGCGCCGTGGTGATCGTGGTGCAGGACATCGGGCCGCAGCTGCCCGCCCGCAACCGCTACCTCGACTGGTTCCGCGGTTGCCCGGTGCCTCCCGAGACCTATGACAACGCGGAGCGGTGGCGGTTCGCGAGGACGACCACCGAGATCGCCTGTGCGCTGTTCCCGGGCGATCCGGACCTGCGGGCGCTGCTCGTCGGCCGGATCGACGACCCGGACGTGCACGTGCGCGAGGCCGCGATCGATGAGCTGACCGCGGGCTGGGCCGACGAATCCACGCGGACGCTGCTGATGGAGCGGGCCAGCAGGGACGTTCGTCCTGATGTCGCCGCGGCGTCGGTGGAGGCACTCGCCGGCCGGTGGCCGGACGCCCGCACCCGCGCTGTCGTGACACGCTGCTTCGCCACCGGGCACGACGGGAGGGTCCGGCGGGCCGCGATCCATGCCATGGTGTCGGCGTGGCCCGATGCCCGGACGCGGGCCCTCCTGCACACCAGTGCCGGCTCCGACCCGGATTGGGCGATCCGGCAGCTCGCCCTGGCGCAGCTGGCGGCGGGATGGCCGGATGCCGAAACCCGTGACGTGCTCGTCCGCAGCGCCACCACCGACCACGACGACGATGTGCGGAAGGCCGCCGCCGAGGAGCTCGCCCAGCGCTGGCCGGACCACCGCACCCGAGACCTGCTGGTGGTGCGGGCCACCGCGGATCCCCACGAGCTGGTCCGTGCGGCGGCGGTCGCGGCCCTCGGAACCGGATGGTCCGATGACGGTTGCCGCGACCTGATCGAGTCGCGCGCAGCGACGGACATCCACGAGGACGTCCGGAAAGGAGCGGTCGAGGTCGTCGCACGGGTCTGGCCGGACGACCGCACCCGTGCCCTTCTCCTGTCGCGAGCCACCGCCGATCCGCACTGGTCGGTCCGGTTGGCGGCAGTCGACGCCGTCGTGCAGACCTGGCCGGACGCGACGACGCATCAGTTCCTGCTGGCGGGGATGCGCAGCGAGCCGGACGAGATGGTCCGCCGCACCATCGTGCTCGCACTGGCAGGCGGCTGGCCCGACGACCGGACCCGGGCACTGGTGACCGCATCCCTGTCGGCCGACCCGGATGCGGAGGTGCGTGCGTCGGCCGTCGAGGTGCTCGCGGCCGCCTGGCCGGACGCGGACTCCTGGGCGCGCATCGCGTCGGCGTCCACGCGTGATGAGGACTGGTCGGTCCGCTCCGCTGCGCTGGTGGCGCTGGGCCGGCACTGGCCCGATGATCGAACTCGGGCGCATCTCACAGCGCGCGCCACCACGGATCGCGACGAGGTCGTCCGTGCGGAGGCGCTCGACGAGTTGGTACTGCGATGGCCCGATGATCGAACTCGGGCGCTCCTGGTGACGCGGGCGCGCGCCGATGCGGACGAGTACGACCGGCGATGCGCCATGGACGGGCTCATGCGGGGATGGCGCGACGAGCAGACCCGCGCGCTGCTGACCACGTGCGCCGCCGAGGACCCGGACGAGAACAACCGATCCGCGGCGCTGGTGGTCGTCGTCGGGAGCTGGCCGGACGACCGATCCCGAGCCCTTGCGCAGGACCGTTCGAGGGCTGACTCCGATCCGACCGTCCGCCGGGCGGCGGCCGAGGCCCTCGCCCACGCGTGGCCGGACGAGCCGACACGCTCCGACGTCGCGGATCTCGTCCGGGCAGACCCCGCCGAGTCCGTTCGGTCGGCCGGGTTGGACATCGCGGCCCGGATCTGGCCCGACGAGCGAACGCTCGCCATGGTCACGTCCCGGGTGACCGCCGACCCGGACGACGAGGTCCGGCAGACCGCGCTCGCCGCCCTCACCCGGCTCCGGCCGGACGGCGCGACGTGCGCGGTGCTCCGTGACCGTGCGGCGGTGGATCCGGGGGAGGGCGTGCGGGGCAGTGCTCTCGAGACGCTCGCCGGTGCATGGCCCGATCGGCCGACCCGCGAGCTGCTCGAGGACCGGGCGGTGACCGACCCGGCCGAGGACGTTCGCAACACGGCGCTGGAACTGCTGGCGCAGGGCTGGGCGGACGAGCGGACCCGGACGCTCATCGCGTCGCGTGTGACGGCGGACCCGGACGAGGACATCCGCGTGCGCGGTCTGGAGCTCCTTGCTCTGCCGGGACTCACCGCAGCGGACTGCTCGTGGCTCGCGGCCGTCGCCACCTCCGACGGGGCCGAGGCCGTCCGCAAGGATGCACTGGCGATCCTCGCCTGGGCCCGGCCCGATGCGGCGACCCGAGGGCTGATCCTCGCGCGGACCGTCGACGACCTGCACGAGGACGTCCGCGTCCGCGGGCTGCAGGAGTTGTTCGGGAGCTGGCCCGACGAGCGGACCCGCACGGTGGTCACCGAACGGGCCGGCGCCGACCGGCACGAGGATGTCCGGATCGCGGCGCTGGAGCTACTCGCCCAGCAGTGGCCGGACCCCGGGTCCCGAGCCGTCTTGGCAGCCCGGATCGCGACGGATCCCCACGAGAAGGTTCGGGAACGAGGGATCGACCTGCTGCTGACGACCGCGGATCCGCCGAGCGCCGGGACCTGGGCGATGTTGATGGATCGGGTCGCCGCCGATCCGCACGAGGACGTCCGGATGCGCGCACTCATCGAGGTGTTCCGACTCGGGACCCCCGAAAGGGGCCGCGCGCTGCTGGGCTCGGCGGCCACGACGGACGACGCCGGGTACGTCCGGCGCACGGCGTTGGGTGTGCTGGGTTGGCAGTGGCCCGACGACGAGAGCCGCGCACTGCTCGCCGACCGCGTCGTCGCCGACGTGGACGAGGACGTCCGCGCTGCGGCGCTCGAGGTGCTGGCTCGTACGTGGCCCGACCGGACGACCCGCGACCGAGCGGTCGCGCTCGTCACGACCGACCCGCATGCCGACGTCCGGCGGAAGGCCGTGGACGTCGTCGTGCGGTTCTGGCCCGACGAGCAGACCCGTGCGGTGGTCGCGGCCGCGCACGCGGATCCCGACCCCGAGGTCCGGCAGGCGGTGCTGGACGAGCTGGCGCGGCAGTGGCCCGACGCGCGATCTCGTGAGACGGTTGCCGCGGGTGTCGTCGATGATCCGGACGTCGAGGTCCGGGTGGAAGCGATGGACCTGCTCCGGTGGAGGTGGCCGGACGATCGGACGGCGGTCCTGCTGGCGGAGCGCGCCGTTGCCGATCCCCACGAGGATGCGCGAACGAAGGCCGTTGAGCTGCTCCATCCGGCCGGGCACGACACCGCGGTGCGCGCGATGCTGCTCGACCGCGCGACGGCAGACCCCGACGGGACCGTCCGGGAGCGGGCGTTCGAGGGCTTGCTCCGATCGAAGTACGACGGGCTCCGGGACCTCTTCACGGCGAGTGCCACGACCGAGCCCGACGAGAACACGCGCGGCGAGATCCTGGGGGCGGCGGCGTACCTCTGGCCCGACGAGCAGACCCGGGCGATGCTCGTCGAGGCCACCGCGCCCGCCGTCCAGCCGGCTGAGGTTCGACAGCGTGCGTGCGAGCTGCTCGTCCAGGTCTGGGCGGACGAGCGGACCCGGGCGCTCCTGCACGAGCGCACCGTCCACGACCCGGAACCGGATGTGCGTGCGGCAGCGCTCATCGAACTGGGTCGGGTGTGGGCGGACGAGCGCACCCGCGCACTCGTCGTCGATCGGGTGCAGCAGGATCTCGGTGCGGAGGTGCGGCGCGCGGCCGTCGAGGTTCTCGCCAGGCAGTGGCCGGACACACCGACCCGGGTCACGCTCGTCGAACGGGTTGAGTCCGACCCCGACGAGGTGGTGCGCGAGGCGGCGCTGGCGAGCGTCGCCCGGATCTGGCCCGATGACCGGACGCGCGCTCTGCTCGCGCTGCGCGTCGTGGCCGGCACCGGCGCGGCGGAGCGGGTGACGGCGCTCGACGCCTTGGCCTGGAACTGGTGGGGCGACCGCACCAGGGAGCTGGTGATCGGGCGGGTCGGCAACGACCCGGACGCGGCCGTCCGGGAGAAGGCGATCGAGATCCTGCTGCGCCAGCAGCCTGATGGCCGCGACCGGGCGCTGTTCGTCGAGCTCGCCACCACGGACCCACACGAGGACGTTCGCGCGGCAGCGCTCGCGGGCGTGGTCCGACCCGGCCTGGACGAGTCGCTGCGCCCGCTCCTCACCAGACTGGCCGGCACCGACACCGACGAAACCGTGCGGGAGGGCGCACAGACGGTGCTGGGATGGCTCGGGAACACGACCTAGTCTTGCCCGGTGCGCTCATTGCTGCTGTCGCGTCGGGACCTTGACTTCCTGCTCCACGACTGGCTCGAGGTCGAGTCGCTGACGAAGCGGTCCCGCTACGCCGAGCACTCCCGCGAGACGTTCGACGCGGTGCTGGAGCTCGCCGAGCAGATCGCCACCGACCACTTCGCCCCGCACAACCGTGCCGCCGACAACGACGAGCCGCGCTTCGACGGCGAGCGGGTGCACATGATCCCCGAGGTCGCCCGCGCGCTGCGGGTGTTCGGCGAGGCCGGGATCGTCGGTGCCGGGATGGACGCCGAGGTCGGGGGCATGCAGCTGCCGCAGGCCGTGACGCAGGCGTGCTTCCTGTGGTTCCAGGCCGCCAACATCAGCACCGCGGCCTACCCGTTCCTGACGGTCGCCAATGCCAACCTGCTGCTCGCGCACGGATCCGCCGAGCAGATCGCGACGTACGTCGAGCCGATGGTCGCGGGCCGGTTCTTCGGCACGATGTGCCTCTCCGAGCCGCAGGCCGGCTCGTCGCTCGCCGACATCACGACCCGTGCCGAGCCCCGTGACGACGGCTCCTACCGGCTGTTCGGCAACAAGATGTGGATCTCCGCGGGCGACCACGAGCTGAGCGAGAACATCGTGCACCTCGTGCTCGCCAAGGTGCCGGGCGGACCGCCGGGGGTGAAGGGGATCTCGCTCTTCCTCGTGCCGCGGGTCCTGCCCGACGGCGGCCGCAACGACGTGGTGCTCGCGGGTGTCAACCACAAGATGGGCAACCGGGGCACCGTCAACACGCTGCTGAACTTCGGCGAGGGTCGGTTCCTCCCCGGCGGGGAGCCGGGGGCCGTCGGCCACCTGGTGGGGCAGGAGAACCGCGGCCTCACCTACATGTTCCACATGATGAACGAGGCCCGCGTCGGCGTCGGGGCGGGCGCTGCGGCGCTGGGTTACACCGGCTACCTGCACGCGCTCGACTACGCGCGCACCCGCACGCAGGGCCGTCCGGCGGGGGCGAAGGACCCGTCGGCGCCGCAGGTCCCGATCATCTCCCATCCCGACGTGGCCCGGATGCTGCTGGCGCA
This sequence comes from Pseudonocardia sp. GCM10023141, assembly GCF_042653605.1. Classification (NCBI taxonomy): domain Bacteria; kingdom Bacillati; phylum Actinomycetota; class Actinomycetes; order Pseudonocardiales; family Pseudonocardiaceae; genus Pseudonocardia; species Pseudonocardia sp. GCM10023141. The sequence goes on along the minus strand of NZ_JBHSIR010000003.1, from coordinate 12,029 downwards.
GAAGTCCTACGTGGAGGGCGCCGTCGGGCTGATCCTCTACTGCGCCCGGCTCCTCGACGAGGAGCGCACCGCGGCCACCGACGCCGAGCGGGCGCGGGCCCACCTGCTGCTCGACGTGCTCACCCCGATCGCGAAGAGCTGGCCGTCGCAGTGGTGCCTGGAGGCCAACGCGCTGGCGATCCAGGTGCACGGCGGCTACGGCTACACGCGCGAGTACGCCGTCGAGCAGCTCTACCGCGACAACCGGCTCAACCCGATCCACGAGGGCACCCACGGCATCCAGGGCCTTGACCTGCTCGGTCGCAAGGTCGTGATGGACGGCGGCGCCGGGCTCGCCCTGCTGCTGGAGACGATCGGTGCGACGGCAACGCGGGCCCGCGCGGCCGGTCACACCGAGGAGGCCGACGCGCTCGCGGCCGCGGCCGAGCGCATCGCCGAGGTCACCCGCACGCTGTGGGCCGCCGGCGACCCCGCGGTGGCGCTGGCGAACTCGTCGATCTACCTGGAGGCCGTCGGGCACGTCGTCATGGCGTGGATCTGGCTGGAGCAACTGCTGGCCGTCGGGAGCCACGACAGCGACTTCCATGCCGGCAAGCGCGCCGCCGCCCGGTACTTCTTCCGCTACGAGCTGCCCCGCACCGGGCCGCAGTTCGCGCTGCTGGAGAGCCTGGACCGCACCACGCTCGACGTCGAGCCGGGCATCCTCTAGCGCCCGCGGATGGAGCCCGTCACCTTGCCGTTGCGGGCGGTGGCCAGGCAGACCACCTCACGGTCGTTGCGGCGCCAGCTCGCGGCGTCCGGGCTGATCGCGGCGAGGCCGATCGCGGTGTCGGTGCCCGCGGAGGGCGCGTAGGCGTCGAGCCGCTCGTTGCACGCGTTCTCGACCGTGTCCTCGACGGCCGGGTCGCCGGGATAGGTGCCGGCGGGCAGGGAGAAGACGGCGAAGACCTCGGCGTCGTGCGGCTGGGCGCACGGCAACGTGCCGCTGCCGCTCCCGCTGTTGCGGTTGACGCAGTCACCGGCGTGGTAGCCCGACGTCGTCACGGTGGCGCCGCTCGCGGGCAGCATCGTGATCAGCGCGACGATCAGTGCCCAGACCACGACCCAGACGGCCGACACCACGAGCGCCGCGATCGCGAACGCGCGTCCGGTCTGCCCGTTGCGGCGGATCTGGCCCAGGCTGACGAACGCGAGAACGGCCGCGATCGGGAACAGGCTGATGATCGCGACGACCAGCGCGGCGACGGCGAGCCCGTTGACCGTCGGCCGTGGCTGCGGACCCAGCGGCGGGTAGCCCAGCCCCGCGGGCGGTGGTCCCCACTGCTGGATCGGACCGGGATAGGGCTGTATCGGAGAGGGCCGGACCGGGTGGGACGGCCCCCACTGCGGTGCCTGTCCGGGAACGCCCGGCATGGGTGGCATCGACACCCCGCGACCCTAACGTCCGGATCTTGTGGAGTCCCGGGGAACACCCCGGTCGTGATGATCAGCAGGGGTCGACGGCGACGACGGCCGGCAGCGCGAGCAGCTGGGCGGTGAAGCGCTCCAGCTCGGCGCCCGTGAGCGAGACCGTGCAGGTGATGCTGCTGTACGGGACGCCCTCGCGAACGTCGGCCGCGAAGTCGCGCACCGGGTAACCGCAGGTGGCGAGCGCCGAGCCGATGCACAGGATGCCGGCCATGCCGTCGGTGGTGACGATCTCGTGGCGGCGGTGCTGGCGCGGGATGTAGGTGGTGCGCGGGGATTCGTCCAGAACGGTCATGATCGGCTCCAGGGGTTCCACAGTGGTGGGTGACCCGAGCCAGGCCTCGGTGAGGAGGAGGAACGCGCGTCGACGACCTGGCTCAGCCGACGCGCGGCCGTACGGCCGCGTCGAGGGCAAGAGCGAGGGAGCGCATGTGCGACACCGTAGCAAGCCGATCCGGAGGAGGCCAGCGGGCCGCGCGTTGCGCGTCGGTCACGATCGGGGAAGCTGCCGGGTATGACGACGACGGTTGCGGTGACGGGAAGCAGCGGCAAGCTCGGCCGGCACGTGGTGCTGGACCTGACCGACCACGGATACCGGGTGGTGGCGATCGACCGGGTCCCCGACCCGGACTCGGTCGCGGCGGCGTTCGTGCGGGTCGACCTGACCGACTACGGCCAGGTCCTGGAGGCCCTCACCGGTGTCGACGACCGCCATGCCGGCGTCGATGCGGTGGTGCACCTCGCCGCGATCCCGGCTCCCGGCCTGACCACCAATGCGGCGACGTTCGCCAACAACATGCCGGCCACCTACAACGTGTTCGCCGCGGTGCGCGCCGCGGGGATCCGTAACCTCGTCTGGGCCTCCAGCGAGACGGTCCTGGGTCTGCCCTTCGACACCCCGCCGCCCTACATCCCGGTGGACGAGGCCTACCCGCCGCGGCCGGAGAGCACGTATTCGCTGGTCAAGACGCTGGAGGAGGAGCTGGCCCGCCAGTTCTGCCGCTGGGTGCCCGAGCTCAAGGCGATCGGCCTGCGCTTCTCCAACGTCATGGACGTGGCCGACTACGCCCGCTTCCCCGCCTTCGACGCCGATGCGCAGGCGCGGAAGTGGAACCTGTGGGCCTACATCGACGGGCGAGACGGCGCCCAGGCTGTGCGCAAGGCGCTCGAGCACCCGATGACCGGCACCGAGGTGTTCATCGTCGCCAACGCCGACACCGTGATGTCGCGCCCGAGCGCGGAGCTGGCGGCCGAGGTGTTCCCGGGTGTGCCCGTCACCCGGGAGCTGGGCGAGCACGAGACGATGCTGTCGATCGACAAGGCGCGCCGGGTGCTGGGCTACGAGCCGGAGCACAGCTGGCGGGGGTAGCAAGCGTCTCACCGGTCATCCGATCCAGCCATGAGTGCCGACGACGTGACCGTCCGGGACCTCCGCAACCACGGCGGTGATGTGTTGAACCGGGTCGAGAGCGGTGAGACGCTGGTCGTCACCCGGGACGGACGCCCGGTCGCCGAGCTGCGACCGCTGCCGAGACCGCGGCTGAGCGCAACCTCCCTGCTGGCACGGTGATCGCGTTGCCGACCCTGCGGTCCGAGAAGGGCCTGCCCGACGAGCCGGTCATCAGCTCGATCACCCTTGCCGAGCTGTCCGTCGGCCCGTTGGTCGCGGCCTCTGCCGCCGAGCGGGCCGCCCGCCAGTCCGTCCTCCAGCAGGCCGAGTCGGACTTCGGCATCGAGGGGGTGCCGGTACCGATGGACCGGTAGGCGAGCTCAGGCCGCCCGCAGCACCTCGATCGCCGGCGCGAACAGCTCATCGGCATGCGCGTAGGGCGCGTAGAACTGGAAGCGGTCCACGAAGTCGCCGAAACGGGTGAGCAGCGCCGACCCCAGCCGGTCGGGCTCGGCCACCACCGCGAACGTAGCGAGCATCTCGTCGTCGATCAGGTCGGCCATCTTCACCCAGCGGTCGTCGTCGGTGCCGCGGGAGAGCTTGTTGAGCTCGACGCCCGCCTCCTCCCAGCCGTGCAGTTCGAGCACGCCGCGGTAGCTCGGGGTGCTGCCGTAGAACGCGATCTGCTGGCGCACCCCGGCGGCGGCCGCGGCCATCTGCTCCTCCGTGTCGCCCGTGACGACGAACGCGGAGAACGCGATCGAGAAGTCCTCCAGGGTGCGGCCCGACGTCGCGAGCCCCTCCTTGAGCAGCGGGATCGTGCGCTCGCGCAGGTACCGGTCGGTGGTGAACGCGTGCGGCTGGATCCCGTCGCAGACCTCGCCCGCGGTGCGCGTCATGTGGTCGCCGACGGCCGCGATGTAGACCTTGGGCGGTCCGTACGGGTTGGGACCCGGATCGAAGAACGGTGTCATCAGGGTGTGGGAGTAGAAGTCGCCGCGGAAGTTGAGCCGCTCGCCGGTGTTCCACGCGTCCCAGATGGCGCGCAGCGCCTGCACGTACTCGCGCATCCGCGGCGCCGGGTGGCTCCACGGCATGTTGAAGCGGCGCTCGATGTGCGGCTTGACCTGGCTGCCGAGCCCGAGCAGGAACCGGCCCTTCGAGTACAGCTGCAGGTCGTTGGCGACGTAGGCCGTGCTCATCGGGTTGCGCGCGAACGCGACGGCGATGGCGGTGCCCATCGCGATGCTCTCGGTGTGCTCGGCCACGGGCAGCAGCGCCAGGAACGGGTCGTGCGCCGTCTCCACCGACCACAGCCCGTTGAACCCCGCCGCTTCGCGCTCGCGTGCATCCGCGGCGATCTCCGCGAGCCCGTTGCCGCGAGACATGGCGTCGACCTGCATGGATCTCTCCTGACGAGTGCGTCCGCTCCGGCCTTTCCCGGATCATCGCCGACGCGGCGCGGATCGGGAAGCAGGCGCCGGTAGCGTTCTGCCGTGCCGACCGAAGCGCGGGGGACCGTCGCCACCCGCCCGACAGCGGCCGAGCGGGTGCGGCGGTGGTCGCCGCTCGTGGTGCTGCTCGCGCTCTTGGGGCACGCCGTGGTGCTCGCCGTCTGGCCCGACGCGCACCTGCTCCTGATCGATCTGCAGGTCTACCAGGCCGGTGGCCGGCACGTCCTGGACGGGCAGCCGCTCTACGACGGCGGTGTGCTGCTGACGCTCCCGTTCGTCTACCCACCAGCGGCCGCGCTGCTGTTCGCGCCGCTCGCCGTCCTCCCGCTGCCCCTGCTCAAGATCGCGTGGACGGCGGCGTCGCTGCTGCTGCTGGCCTACGCCGTGCGGCGCTGCCTGCGCACCCTCGGCGTGCCGCCCGGGCCGGCGCTGACCGCGGCCGCCGTCGCGCTGGTCGCGGTCGCCACCTGGCTGGACCCGGTGCGGACCACGCTGTACCTGGGCCAGATCAACCTGCTGCTGCTCGCGCTCGTCGTCGGCGACGTGCTGGGCCGCCGCGACAGCCGCTGGCGCGGTGTGGGTGTCGGGCTGGCGGCCGCGTTGAAGCTGACGCCGCTGCTGTTCGTCGGGTACCTGCTGCTGGTCGGGCGGATCCGGGCGGCGTGTGTCGCACTGGGCGTGTTCGCCGCCACCGTCGCGCTCGGGTTCGTGCTCGCGCCCGCCGACTCCGTGGCGTACTGGCTGCAGGGCCGGTTCGCGGCGGCCGACCGGATCTCGCCACCGGCCGCCACCACCAACCACTCGTTCAACGGCCTGATCGCGCGAGCCTTCGGCGAGACGACGTGGGCGTACCTGCTGGGCGCACTCGTACTCGTCGCCGCCACGGCCTGGGTCGCCCTGCGGGCGCACCGGCGGGACCAGGAGTTGCTCGCCGTGACGCTGTGCGGGCTCGGTACGGCCGCTGTGGCGCCGTTCGCGTGGTCGCACCACTGGGTGTGGACGGTGCCGCTGCTCGTGCTGGTGGGCCACCAGGCGGTCGTGCGGGGTGGTTGGCGGCCGGTGGTGCTGCTGGCCGGGCTGCTGGTGGTGACGGCCGCGGTGATCACGGCGCTGCCCGGGCCGGGGGTGGGGCCGATCCCACGCACCGGGCTGATCTCGCTGTTGCCCGACGCCTACCTGGGGCTGTTCGTGGTGACGCTGGTGGTGGCGGGGTGGAGTGTGCGCAGGGTGGCGGCCACTCGCTGATCGCGTTGCAAGAACGCCCGCCATGAATCGGCGCTTGCGGTTGGGGGCGTGCCCGGCTTCAGTGCGCCCTCGCCGGGCTGCGCGTGGGGCGGGCGCATGATCGGGCTGCGCCAGGTCGGCGGGAGGGCACAACAACCACCGGCGTGCGCGAGCCGAGGCGCACAGGAGGGCCCGGCGTGGGGCTGTGGGTGCGGTGGTTGCAGGAAAGCCACTTTCCCGCAACGACGTTGCGGGAAAGTGGCTTTCCTGCCATCCGTGAGAGGTACCCGCAACGCAGAAGGCCCCGCCGATCGGCGGGGCCTTCGACGTGTGCTGCGTGCGATCTAGTCGACCAGGTCCTTGGGCCGTCCCGAGAGCACCTCGCGGCGCTGCTCGACGGACTCGTGCTCGGCCACGGCGTCATCGGCCCTGGCCTGCTCGAGCGCTGCGGTCTGCTCCACGGGGTCCGGCTTGAGCAGCGAGCCGGAGACCGGCGCCCCGCCCATGCCGAGCTGGTTCATCCGCTTCGGCACCGCGGCACCCTGGTAGGCCAGGGGGATGGCGTGGCCGTGCTCGTCGACGCCGCCCAGTGGCTGGTGGACCTCGATGAACTCGCCGTGCGGGAGCCGCTTGATGATGCCGGTCTCGATGCCGTGCTCGAGGACGGCGCGGTCACCGCGCTGCAGGCCGATGCAGAACCGGTAGGTCACGTAGTAGGCGATCGGCGGGACGATCAGGACGCCGATGCGGCCGGCCCACGTGGTGGCGTTGAGGGAGATGTCGAAGAAGTACGCGATGATGTCGTTGCTGCCCGAGAGCACCAGCACCGCGTAGAACGCGATGCCCATGACGCCGAGCGAGGTGCGCACCGGCACGTCCCGCGGGCGCTGCAGCAGGTTGTGCAGCGCGTTGTCCTTCGTGAACTTCCGCTCGATGAACGGGTACGCGCCGGCGATCGTGTAGAGGATCGGCAGGAACGCGGGGCTCGCCCAGAACGCCGGCGGCAGGTTGTAGTTGCCGATGTAGATGTCCCACGGCGGGAAGATGCGCAGCATCCCCTCCGTGAACAGCACGTACCAGTCGGGCTGCGACCCCGCCGAGATGTGCGCCGGGTTGTACGGCCCGAAGTTCCAGATCGGGTTGATCTGGAAGAGCCCGGCCATCAGGCCCAGCACGCCGACGGTGACGGCGAAGAACGCGCCGCCCTTGGCCGCGAACGTGGGCAGGATCCGGACGCCGACGACGTTGCCCTCGGTGCGGCCGGGGCCGGGGAACTGCGTGTGCTTCTGGTACCAGACCAGCCCGACGTGCACGGCGATGAGCGCGAGCAGGATGCCCGGGATCAGCAGCACGTGCGCGATGTAGACGCGGGGGATGATCTCGGTGCCGGGGAACTCGCCGCCGAAGATCGCCCAGTGCGTCCACGTGCCGATCACCGGGACCGACAGGATGAAGCCCGAGGCGATGCGCAGGCCCGTGCCGGACAGCAGGTCATCAGGCAGCGAGTAGCCGGTGAACCCGGCGAAGAAGCCGAGGAACAGCAGCAGCACGCCGATGATCCAGTTGGCCTCACGTGGCTTGCGGAACGCGCCGGTGAAGAACGTGCGGATCATGTGGGCGACCATCGCGGCCAGGAACAGCAGCGCGGCCCAGTGGTGCAGCTGGCGGACGAACAGGCCACCACGGACGTCGAAGGAGAGATCCAGCGAGGTCTTGTAGGCCTGCGACATCTCGATGCCGCGCAGGTTGGTGAACACGCCGTTGTAGGTGACCTCGACCATGGAGGGATCGAAGAACAGCGCGAGGTAGACACCGGAGAGCAGGAGGACCAGGAAGCTGTAGAGCGCGATCTCGCCCAGCATGAACGACCAGTGCGTGGGGAAGACCTTGTTGAACTGCTTCCGCATGCCCGCCGCGGGGTGGTACCGCTGATCGAGCTCGTCGAGGGCGGAGGCGACCTTGGCCGCACCCGCCGACGACGACGTTGGCGTGGTAATCGCGCTCATACGTTCCTCCGCTCCCAGAAGGCCGGGCCGATCGGCTCACGGAAGTCGCCCGTGGCCACGAGATAACCGCGTTCGTCCACGGTAATCGGAAGTTGGGGAAGTGACCTGGTGGCGGGACCGAAAACCGGCCGACCGTACTCGGTTGCCAGGAACTGCGACTGGTGGCACGGGCACAGGATCCGCTGCGTCTGCGCCTCGTACAGCGACGTCGGGCAGCCCAGGTGCGTGCAGATCTTGGAGTAGGCGTAGTAGTCGCCGTAGTGGTAGTTCTCCTGGCCAGGGCGCTGGATGACGTTCTGGGCGGGGCGCAGCCTGATCAGCATCACCGGGTTGTCGGAGCGGCGCAGCGCGGCGGCGAGCGCCTCCTCGTTGCCCCGTTCGGACTCGCGGAAGGGGAACACCGTCTCCATGGAGCCGGCGTCCTGGTCCTCCGGACGGACCAGCGCGATCTCGTGGGCGTCGCCGGTGTCGCGGCGCAGGTAGACCTTCTCGCCGTTGACCGGCTTCCAGCCCGTGGTCCACAGCGCGGCGTCGTTGCCGCCCTTCCAGGGGTTGCGCACCAGCGGCGCGATGGCGGCGATGCCGATGCCCAGGCCGAGCAGGCCCGCTGCCGCGCCTGCCGAGCGCTTGATCAGCGAGCGGCGGGCGATGCCGGTGTCCTGACCGGCGGCGGCCAGCTGGGCGACGATCGCCTTGCGGGCGACCTCGTCGGACGCGCCGTCGTGGCGCTGCTGCACCGAGACCTCGGCGGGGAAGAACTTCTTGACGTAGGCGATGACGCCGATGCCCAGCGCCAGCACCATGAGGCCGAACGACGTGCCGACGATCGGGGTGTAGAGCGCGTAGATGCCGTGCCCCGGGTCCGACGGTGCCTTGTACTCGTACGGCCAGAACAGGAACGACCCGAGGAACGCGAGGCCGGCAACGGCCGACAGCGCGAACCAGAAGGCGACCGAACGTTCGGCACGCTTCTCGGCGCGGGTTCCGGGTACCGGCCACGGGCGGCGGTTGTGCAGGATCTCGACGTCGTCGAGCTCCGAGGCGAGCCGGGCCCGCTCCTCCTGCGTCATGTCGTCGACCTCGGCGGCCGTGGGCACGCGGGGGCCCTGGTGCGATGTGGTCACTGCTTCGCTCCCAGCCACAGGGTGAACCCGATCAGGGCGGCCAGTCCGACGATGAACGCGACGAGCCCCTCGGACACCGGTCCGATGCCGCCGAGCGCGTTGCCGCCGGGGTTGTTGTTACCGTTGGTCACCGACTTGACGTAGGCGATGATGTCCTCCTTCTCCTCCGGCCCGAGCTGCCGGTCGGAGAACTTGGGCATGTTCTGCGGGCCCGTGAGCATCGCCGTGTAGATCTGCGTCTCGGACGCGGGGTCGAGGTCCGGGGCGAACTTGCCCGAGGACAGCGCGCCGCCGCGGCCGGTGAAGTTGTGGCACGACGCGCAGTTGAGCCGGAACAGCTCGCCGCCGCGGGCGGGGTCGTTGCCGCGCAGCTCCTCGCCGGTCTTGTCCGGAACCTGCGGGCCGCCTCCGTTGGCCTGGATGAAGGCGCCGAGTGCGTCGAGGTTGGCCCGACCCTCCTCGGTGGCGGGGTCGAACTGCGGCATCGGGGGCTTGCGGGTGGCCTGCGCCTCCTGGCGCGCCAGCGGCATGCGGCCCGACGACACCTGGAAGTAGGCGGCGGCGTCGCCGACACCGATCAGGCTGGGGCCGTGCTCGGCAACACCCTGCAGGTTTGCGCCGTGGCACGTGACGCAGGTGTTGTTGTAGAGCTGCTGGCCCTTGGCGACGAGCGCGCTGTTGCCCTGCGCCGTGGCGACCTGGGGCGCCGGGGTGAACGCGGTGTAGAGGCCGCCTGCGGTCACCAGACCGATGCCCAGTGCGGCGAATCCCGCCACCCTGCGACGGAACCGGGTGCGCGGACCCCGCGCCTTCTGTGTCGACGGCGCGGGTTGCGGCGCCTTGCCCGACGGGAGTGTGGTGGTCATCGTCTGCGTCTTCCTGCCCTTGCGGTCGGCAGCGTCACGAACGGGAACATGAGCGGGTCAGCGGATGAAGTAGATGACGGCGAACAGCCCCACCCACACGACGTCGACGAAGTGCCAGTAGTACGACACGACGATCGCCGCGGTGGCCTGCTGTGGGGTGAACTTGCTGAGCTTGGTGCGGATGAGCAGGAAGACGAACGCGATCAGGCCGCCGGTGACGTGCAGGGCGTGGAAGCCGGTGGCGAGGTAGAAGACCGTGCCGTACGCGCTCGAGGAGAGCGTGGTGGCGTGCTCGGTGACCAGCACGCGGTACTCGTTGGCCTGGCCCAGCACGAAGGCTGCGCCCATGACCAGCGTCAGGAGGTACCACCGGCGCAGCCCGAACACGTCGCCACGTTCGGCGGCGAAGACGCCGAACTGGCAGGTGAACGAGGACGCCACGAGGATGATCGTCACCACGAGCGCGTAGGGAACGTTCAGCTCGGTGGGCTCGGGGGGCCAGGTGCTGGTGGGCGGATTCTGCGCCCGCGCGGTGAAGTAGATCGCGAACAGCCCGGCAAAGAACATCAGCTCGCTGGACAGCCAGACGATGGTGCCGATGCTGACCAGGTTGGGGCGGTTCAGCGAATGGATCCGCGCACTGATGTTGGGAGCGGCTGTCGTCACCCGGGCATTATGACCCCCGGCCAACTTCTACAGCCTGTCGGGCTACCCGGTTGGTGGACACGACCCGGTCACAGAACGGATGGGCGCCCCGTCGAGTTCCGCTGGAGTCCCCACTAGAGTTCGCATCGTGAGCGAGCTTGCGAGCGAATCAGAGTCACAGCGCCTGCGCGCAGCGCCGACCGAGCGCAGCGAGGGAGAGCGATGAGCAGCCCTGTCGCGAGCGAGACACTGACCGTGCTGGTGTTCAGCCACCGTCCGGAGGTCCGGGAAGCCATCACGATGGCCATCGGTCGCCGGCCCGCGCCGGACCTCGGCCGGATCAAGTTCCACGAGACCGGGGCCATCGCCGACGTCCTCGTGGCGCTCGACGCCGGCGAGATCGATCTGTGCATCCTCGACGGTGAGGCGCAGCCCACCGGCGGCATGGGCCTGTCCCGGCAGCTGAAGAACGAGATCGACGACTGCCCGCCGATCGTCGTGACGGTCCGCCGCCGCGATGACCGCTGGCTGGCCACGTGGTCGCAGGCCGACGCGGTCCTCGTGCACCCGCTCGACCCGCTCACCGCAGCCGAGACGGTCGCCGACGTGCTGCGCCGCTCGCGTGCGGGCGATCTCCCCGCCGTCCGGAGCTGACACCGTGGCCGACGCCGGCGCGCTGACCTGGTCCGGGCTCATCGGGCGGCTGCTGCGCCGCGAGGACCTCGAGACGTCCGACACGGCGTGGGTGATGGACCGCGTGCTCAACGCGGAGGCCACCTCCGCCCAGCTGGCCGGGTTCCTCATCGCGCTGCGGGCCAAGGGCGAGACCTCCGCGGAGATCGCGGGCCTCGCCGCCACGATGCTGCGCCACGCGCGCCGCGTCACCGTCGCGGGCCGGGCCATGGACGTCGTCGGCACCGGGGGTGACCAGGCCCACACCGTCAACATCTCCTCCATGACCGCTGTCGTCGTCGCGGCCGCGGGAGCGCCGGTGGTCAAGCACGGCAACCGCGCGGCCTCCTCGGCCAGCGGGGCGGCCGACGTGCTGGAGGCACTCGGCATCGCCATCGACCTGCCGCCCGCAGGCGTCGAGTCGTGCGTCACCGAGGTCGGCATCGGGTTCTGCTTCGCTCCCGTGTTCCACCCGTCGTTCCGCCACACCTCCGGCCCGCGCCGCGAGCTGGGCGTGCCCACGGCGATGAACGTGCTGGGCCCGCTCACCAACCCGGCACAGCCGGCGGCCGCGCTCGTCGGGTGCGCCGACGCCCGGATCGCGCCGGTGCTCGCCGAGGTGTTCGCGGGACGCGGCAGCTCGGCGCTCGTGGTGCGCGGCGACGACGGCCTCGACGAGCTCACCACCACCGGCACCAGCACCGCATGGGTGGTGGCAGGCGGCGAGGTGCGGCAGGAGAGCATCGACCCGGCGGCGTTCGGGATCGCCCGCGCCACCCGGGAGGACCTGCGCGGCGGCTCGCCCGAGGTCAACGCCGAGGTGTTCCGGCGGCTGGTGGCAGGCGACAAGGGTCCCGTGCGCGACGCGGTGCTGCTGAATGCGGCGGGTGCGCTCATCGCGTTCGACGGCGCGCCGGAGCAGCTGGCTGCGGCCTTCCCCGCGGCGCTGGAACGGGCGGCGGCAGCGATCGACTCCGGCGCCGCCCAGACGCTCCTGCAGCGCTGGGCGGAGTTCTCGACGGGTCTCGCGGGTCACTGACCCGCTCACGCACATCGCGAGGTGCCGGCGCACACCGTGGACGGTGTGCGGGACCCCCTGAGGGTGTGCGTAGCTAGTTGTACTGACCGGAGACGTTGGTTGAGGTCGTGTGACGACACGATCTGAATGATCTTGAGGTGGA
>NZ_JBHSIR010000002.1:0-93144 GCF_042653605.1 Pseudonocardia sp. GCM10023141 | reverse complement strand
TCTCCGGCAACGACACGCCGCAACAAGATCCTTGACCAGCAGCCGCGACCGCTAACTGAACGGCTTTGGGCCTAGTGGTCACCACTAGTCCGCCAATCCGTCTCACGTCGGACCGTCTCGCGTCCGACCGTCCCAGTCCGAGGAGCGCGCGTGGTTCGCAGTGCAGGCAACGAGCTCAGAGAGGCCATGGCGCAGGGCATGGTCGTCGCTCCGGGGTGCTACGACGCGCTCTCGGCACGGCTGATCGAGAAGCACGGGTTCCGTGCGGTCGATGTGACCGGCCTGGGCATCAGCCTGGGGTACGCCGGTCGGCCCGACATGCACCTGCTGACCCTCACGGAGCTGGCCACGGTGTCGGCACGGATGGCCGACTCGGTCGACATCCCGGTCATCATGGACGGCGAGGCCGGGTTCGGCGACGTTCACAGCGTGGGCCGCGCGGTCCACGAGTTCGAGCGCGCCGGGGTGGCGGCGATTCACATCGAGGACGCCGGCGAGAAGCGGGGACTCGAGAAGACCGGTCTCATCCCGATCCGGGAGATGGTCGCCAAGATCCGAGCGGCCAAGGACGCACAGCAGGACCCGGGCTTCGTGTTGATCGCTCGTACGGACGCCTCCATCGTGTCCGCGGATGAGGTCGTGAAGCGTGCCAAGATCTATGCCGAGGCCGGTGCCGATGTCATCTTCACGGTCATGCACGGCGCCGGGATCCTGCGGAATCCGGTCGAGGCGCGGAAGATGTACGAGGAACTACCGCAACGGATCAAGACGCCGCTGATGACCAACTCGCCGCTCGGGACGGACATCTCCGCAGGTGCTGCTGAGAGTTACGGATATGCGATCCTCGCTATTCCGGCGGTCACGGTTGCGGCGGCCGGCCGAGCGATGGACGATGCGCTTCGCGCGCTGGCCTCGGCCGAACTGCCGGCCCACTTCGAACAATTCCCACCGGCCTCCCTGCTCGAACTTTCCGAGCTCTGTGGGCTGAGCCGGATGCAAGCGCTGGAAGAGCGTTACTACCAGGACCAGTAGGCACGAGCAGAGGGCGCAGGAAAGGTGAGAAGTGTGGGCGCACGACTGCAGGACCAGGTAGCCATCATCACCGGTGCCGCCGGCGGACTCGGACGCGCCACGTCCGAGCTGTTCGTCGACGAGGGAGCCGATCTCGTCCTCCTCGACCTCGACGGTGGCGCACTGGGTGACCTCGCGCGACATCTCGACGGCCGAGGTGGCAAGGTCGTCCCGCTGTCCGGGGACGTCACCGATCCCGAGCTCGCCGACCGCGCCGTGCAGGCGGCCATCTCGAACTTCGGCCGCGTCGACGTCCTGTTCAACAACGCCGGCATCGTCCCCTCCGAGGCCACCTCGGTGGTCGGAACGTCCATCGCGGACTGGGACCGGGTCATGGATGTGAACACCAAGTCCGCGTTCCTCTTCAGCCGGGCCACCATCCCCGAGATGATCAAGGGCGGCGGCGGTGTCATCGTCAACACGGCCTCGATCTCGGGCGTGACCGTGACGGCCGACCGGGCCGCGTACAGCGCCTCGAAGGCGGCCATGATCTCGCTGTCCCGATCGCTCGCGATCGACTTCGCGAAGGCCGGGATCCGGTCCAACTGCATCTGTCCCGGGATGATGGAATCGGTGATGGCGGAGGCGCGTTCCCGGCTGACACCCGAAGCCCTGAGCGCACTCACCGCCAAACGGGCCTCGATGGTCCCGTTGGGCCGGGTGGGCGCCTATACCGAGGTCGCCCAGGTGGTCCTCTTCTTCGCGAGTGACCAATCCAGCTTCGTCACCGGCGACACGATGGTGGTCGACGGCGGCTTCATTCTGCGGGCCGGCGTCACCGCGAACATCGAGTTCCTGGAACGTGCGAAATCCGGCTGACCGCCGGCTGGGGTGCGAGCACTCGACAGACATCGCTCGATACATTGAATGAGACGGCTGGAGGAGACGTGGGTCTGGACAAGCGGATCGCGCAGGAGAATGGCTTTGCAGGTGTGCTGGTCATTCCAGGCGATCCCGAGTATGACTCCGCTCGATCCGTGTGGAACGGCGAGATCGACAAACGACCCGCAGCCATCGCCAGGTGCCGCAGTGTCGAGGACGTGGTGGCGGCGGTCCGCCTGGGTCGCGACGCCGACCTGGAGATCTCGGTGCGCGGCGGGGGGCACAACTTCGCCGGGTTCGCCATCGCCGAGGACGGCCTGGTCATCGACCTGAGCCTGATGCGGGGTGTGCAGGTCGACGTCGGTCGGCGCGTGGCGGTCGCGCAGGGGGGCGGTACCTGGAAGGAGGTCGACGAGGCGACGCAACAGCATGCGCTGGGCATGCCCGGCGGGCTCGTCAGCCACACCGGCATCGGCGGGCTCACTCTGGGCGGGGGGCTGGGTTGGCTGACCCGACGGCACGGCCTCACCTGTGACAACCTCCGCGCCGCGCAGATCGTCACCGCACAGGGCGACGTGCTGCGCGCGTCCGCGACGGAGAACCCCGACCTGTTCTGGGCGATCCGCGGTGGGGGCGGCAACTTCGGCATCGCCACCGCGTTCGAGTACCAGCTCCACGACGTGGGACCCGCGGTCCACGTCGGGATGTTCTTCTGGGGTGCCGACCGTGGCACGGAAGCGCTGACCTACTGCCGGTCGCTGTTCACGACGGCTCCGACGGACTTCGGGCTCGTGCTCGTCGGCCGCACCGCCCCTGCCGCGCCGTTCGTGCCGAGCCAGTTCCACGGACGTCCCGGCTACCTGTTGACGGTCGTGGGGTTCGGCGGCGAGGCCGAACACCAGCAGGTGGTCCAGCGGATCCGGGACGAGTTCCCGCCGCTGTTCGAGCGGGTGGCGCCGATGGACTACGTGGAGCTGCAGAGGCTCTCCGACGACACGAACGCCTGGGGTTCACTGGCGTACGAGAAGGCGCTGTACCTGGACGAGCTCAGCGACGGTGCGATCGAGTGGTGGAACGATCACCTGCCCCAGGACGGCGCCGGCGCGTATCGCCGCATCGTCGCGTACGTCCTCGGCGGCGCGTACGGAAGCGTGAACGATGAGGACACCGCCTTCGGTGGCAGCCGGAAGGCCGCGTTCAGCTTCACCCTCAACTCGATCGGGGGCCCTGCGGAGCTCTTCGAGGCGGATCGGGCCTGGGTACGGGAGTCCTGGGACGCGATGCGCCCGTTCTCCAGCAGCACCGCCGGCTACGTCAACATGATGGCGGAGTCGTCTCCGGACCGGATGCGCGACACCTACGGTCCGGAGAAGTACGACCGCCTCTCGCGGATCAAAGCCCAGCTCGATCCCGACAACGTCTTCCACCTGAACCAGAACATCAAGCCGGCGCAGACCGCCGAGTCGCTTCCCCGCTAGACACGGCCGATCCGTCCTGGAGGTTCCATCAATGTCGGTTGCGCAGCAGACCCAGGAAAGCATCGTCTTCCTCAGCCCGGCCCCCGCGCGGGCGATAGAGGCGAGGCCTCCCGCCGAACGGCTCACGAGCCTTGCGGGCAAGGCCATCGGCCTACTGGACAACAACAAGCCCGGCGCCCGGCCGATCCTCGACCGGCTGGCCGAGCGCCTCGTCCAGGAGGGGGCCGCGAGCGTGCGGCACTGGCGCAAGTCCCATCCCTCCGGTCCCAGTCCCTACGTGTCCGAGGCCGCGGGAGAGTCCGACCTCGTGATCTCCGGAGTGGGCGACTGCGGCTCCTGCTCGTCGTGGAGCCTGCGCGACGCCTTCGAGGCGGAGGCCACCGGTGTTCCCACGGTCACCCTCGTGTCGAAGCCGTTCGCGAACGTCGTACGCATCGAGGCCGACTCGCTGGGCATGCCCAGCCTGCCGATCTTCGCCACCCCGCACCCGATCGCGACGCTCACCGAGGCTGAACTGCACGCGATCGCGGACGACCTGTTCGAGTCCGTCGTCCGGGCCGTGGTGAAGGCGTGACCATGGTGCTCACGTCGGAACGGATCGAGGTGGCGAGCCTCGAAGGCTTTCAGCAGCACGCCCTCGAGCAGGCGTGGCACGACGGGCTCCCGCTCGTCCCGCCGACCGAGGACCGGGTCCAGAGGATGCTCGAGCACTGCGTGCGGCCCGCCGACGAGTCGCTGGGTGCGGTGGCCCCGTACTACGGGCTCGCCACCATCGAGAAGCTCGCCATCATCGCGGTGATGGCCGGGTGCCGCCCTGCGTACTTCCCGATTCTGCTCACCGCGGTGCAGGCTGTCATCAAGCCCGAGTTCAACCTGTACGGCATCCAGGCGACGACGAGCCCGGTGGCGCCGTTGATCCTGGTGAGCGGGCCCATCGCTGAACAGGTGGGCATGAACGCGGGCGACAACGCCTTCGGTCAGGGCAACGTGGCGAACGCGACGATTGGCCGGGCGCTGCGGCTGGTCCTGATCATCCTCGGCGGGGGCACGATCGTGCCCCAGGTCGACCGGGCCACGCATGGTTTCCCCGCGAAGTACTCGTTCTGTGCGAGCGAGAACGTCGCCGCGACCCCGTGGCAGCCGTTCGCTGTGCGGCGAGGCCTCGAACCCGCGACGTCGGCGGTGTCGGTGTTCGGGGTGCACGGGTTCCACAGCATGATCGACATGGTGAGCTCGACGGCGGAGGAGCTGATGCCCAGCCTTTCCGCCGGCGTCGCCGCCAGCGGTACCAACAACATGACGCACGGCGGGGAGGGCCTGCTCGTCCTGTCCCCGGAGCACGCGGAGATCATCCACGGAAGCGGCTGGACGATCCGGGACGTGCAGAACTACCTCTTCGAGCATGCTCGGATCGACATGACGAGACTCGCTCCCGCCTTGCGCACCTATCTCCGGACGCGTCGCCCCAAGTGGGTGGATCAGGACCGGTATCCGGTGACCGACAGTCCCGACGACTATCAGGTGATCGTGGTGGGCGGCACCGGTATCCACAGCGTGTTCCTGCCGAGCTTCGGCTCCACCCGCGCGGTCACCCTGCCCGTACTGGACGTGGAGCGATCGACCGGTTCGTGAGGTCGACCGCACCCGCGGGGCGGTGACATCCGCTCCGGATCGAGGGAGGCGTACCACGAAGATCACCGACGCGCAGGCGCACGTGTGGCAGCGAGTAGTGCCGGGCGCAACGCCGCACTACGAGGCCCCGTTCACGGCGGAGGCGCTGGTCTCACGGATGGACGAGGCAGGAGTGCAACGCGCGATCATCGTCCCGCCGTCGTGGGCGGATGACGGGAACGAGGTCGCGCTCGCCGCCGCGGACGCCCATCCGGACCGGTTGGCTGTGATGGGTGTCGCCGCGTTGGATGCGCCCGATGCCAAGCAGCGGCTGTCGCGCTGGCGGGACCGCCCCGGGCTGCTGGGGCTGCGCCAGCCCTTTCACGTGCAGCCCTACATCGGCTGGCTCGACACCAGGAGCCTCGACTGGGTGTGGACGGTGGCGGCCGCCGCGGGGATGCCTGTCATGGTCTATCCCGCCGGGCTCGTCGCCAAGTTTGAGCGCATCGCACGGGAGTTCCCGGATCTGCGTCTCGTGGTCGACCACATGGGACTTCCGCTCGACACCTCCCCCGTGCGGCGCTTGGAGGCCGTACACGAGCTCGTGCGCCTGTCCCGCTACCCGAACGTGGCCGTGAAGCTCTCGGCGCTACCGCTGTACTCGCACGAGGCGTTCCCTTTTCGGGACGTCCATGACAGCGTCTGCCGCGTTCTCGAGGCCTTCGGCCCGCACCGGAGCTTTTGGGGCTCCGATCTGACGCGGCTGTCCTGTTCGTACGGCGATGCCGTGGCGATGATGGGTCTGATCGATGGCCTGAGCGAGTCCGAGCGTGAGCTGGTGATGGGGGAAGCGGTCTCCGCCTGGCTGGGGTGGCTGGGGCACCGATGACCGAACGACGGAGGTCGGTGTGAGAGCGACGACGATCGGGCCGGACCCGCTGGGCTGCGCCGTCCGGCTCACCGATGTGGCGGCGGAAGGGTCGCTGTGGTGACGCCGGTCCGTGATCTGGTGATCGTCGGCTCCGGCCCGGCCGGCTACACGGCCGCGATCTACGCCGCGCGGGCTCGGATGGCACCTCTGGTGTTGGAGGGCGCGATCCATGGCGGCGCGCTCATGACCACGACCGAGGTCGAGAACTACCCAGGCTTCCCGGCCGGGGTGACCGGCCCGGACCTGATGGCCGGCATGCGCGAGCAGGCCGCCCGCTTCGGCGCAGAGCTGCGCCCGGAGGACGTCGAGGCGCTCGACCTCGCAGGACCGGTCAAGACGGTCACTGCTGGCGGGATCACCTACACAGCACGTGCGGTCGTCTTGGCGATGGGCGCCGCGGCTCGCCGGCTGGGCGTCCCGGGTGAGACGGCGTTGCTCGGGCACGGCGTCAGCACCTGCGCCACGTGTGATGGGTTCTTCTTCCGCGATCAGGACATCGCCGTGGTCGGTGGTGGTGACTCCGCGATGGAGGAGGCCACGTTCCTCACGCGCTTCGCCCGCTCGGTCACGGTCGTGCATCGGCGCGCGACCTTCCGGGCGTCGCCGATCATGCTCGAACGGGCGCGCAACGACCCGCGGATCCGGTGGCGGACCGGTGCGGTGACGGAGATCGTCGGTGGCGGCGGTGTCACCGGGCTGCGGCTGCGCGGCGTGGGCACCGGTGCGGCCTCGACCATTGATGTCACGGGGGTGTTCGTCGCGGTCGGGCACGATCCGCGCAGCGCGTTGGTCCGTGATGTCGTCGACGTAGACCCGCAGGGGTACGTCCTGGTGCAGGGGCGTAGCAGCCGCACCGCCCTGCCGGGGGTCTTCGCCTGTGGCGACCTCGTCGATCCGAGCTACCGGCAGGCCGTGACGGCCGCCGGCTCGGGTTGCACCGCGGCGATCGACGCCGAGCGCTTCCTCGCGGCGTACGCGGCGTAGCGGTCCTCGACCCGACCCGACCCGACCGCGGCGCCGCGGCGCCGCGGCGCGAGGGCTGGTCCAGGTCCCGGCCCGGCTCTGAACGGTGTCGTCGGCGCGGCGATCCGACCGCTGCACGGGCGCTGGGTGCCCGGGCGGCGGCATTGACCCTCGCACAGCCAGGTGATACTTTTTCCATACAGAAAGATGTTCCGCCTGTAGAACGGGCGGTGCCACGAGGAGCTTAATGATGAGACTCCACCGTCCGGTTCTCGCCCTGGGAGCTGTACTGGCCCTGACCCTGGCTGCCTGCGGTGGACAGAACAGCGGCGCGGGTCCGGCGCAGTCGTCCACGGCCGACGCGCTCTCCGCGCGTACCCAGATCAAGGTGGTGTACTCGCCCGGCGTCGTGCCCAACAGCCTCGTGGCCATCGCAGACAAGCTCGGCTTCTTCGACCGCGAGAAGCTCGAACTCGTTCCGTTCGCGCAGCAGGCTGCGACCACCAGCGCGCAGCTCCTCGCCTCTGGGCAGGTCGATTTCGCCACCGCGGTGCTCCCCAACGTCATCGACACGCTCAAGGAGCAGGGGCTGCACGTCTTGCTGGTGACCGGTACGAGTCGGCGGCAGCCGGTGCAGATCCTGTGCAAGCCGAGTCTGGGTATCCAGGGAACCTTCCCGCAGACCTTCAGCACGCTCAAGGGTAAGACGGTCGCGGTCACGGCGGCAGCCACCCCCAGTGACAACATCCTCAGGTACACGATCTTGTCAGCAGGCCTCAGCCTCACCGACATGCAGATCATCCATGCCGGCAACACCGGCACGATCAACAGCGCGCTGATGGCCGGCAAGGTGGACTGTGCCTATGCGCAGGAGCCCTTCCCTGCGCAGTTCGGTTCCGCGTACAGCTCTGCGGTGAACTACGCGGGGACCGAGCAGCCCAAGGCGTTGCAGGATCTCATCTTCGCACCGGTGGCGGCCGGTCCGACGATCCTGTCGAATCGGCCCGTGCTGCGGGCCTTTGCGCGAGCGATGCTCGCCGCAGCCACGTTCGCCAACGATCCCGGCAACGCGAACAAGATCGCCCAGGCACTCCTGCCGGACTTCAGCGGGGTCACGGTCGAGCAGCTGACGAAGGTCTACCAATCCTGTGCCGGGATATGGACCGCCGAGCTGACTCCCCAGATGTTCAGCAACTTCAGCGAGATCATCGCCACGGCATCCGGCAAGCCCACCTCCTACTCGTCGGCGGACTACGTGAGCCCCGACGTCCAGGACCTCGTTTCCACCCCCGCGCCGCCGGCGGCCAAGTAGGCACGGGCGGTCGAGGCGAGCAGACTTCCGCGAAGGGCGGCCATGGTAACCGAACGCCAGGGGGCATCGGGCGGGGAGACCGACATCCTCACGACGAGCACGTCTGCCGCACCCAAGGTAGCGGTCGAGAACGTGTCGCTGGAGTTCCGAACGCGCTCGGGACAGTCGGTGCCGACCCTTCGCGACATCTCGCTCGATATCGCCGCGGGCGAGTTCCTCGCGGTCGTCGGCCCCAGCGGGTGTGGCAAGTCGACGTTGCTCAACGTCGTCTCCGGCTTGCTCGAGCCGACGCGCGGGGAGGTCCGCATCGACGGGGTGCCCGTGAGCGGGATACAGCCCAACATCGGGTACATGCCGTCGCGGGACGCGTTGCTGCCGTGGCGCACGGCCCTGGGCAACGTGGAGTACGGGGCAAGGTTCCGCAAGGACATCGGCAGCAAGAAGTCTCAGCGAGTCGAGCTGTCCCGCGCGCTGCTGCACCAGGTCGGCTTGAGCGGATCTGAGAGCCAGTACCCACACGAGCTGTCCCAGGGTATGCGGCAGCGAGTCGCCATCGCCCGCACCTTCGCCTTCGATCCGGAGATCCTGCTCCTGGACGAGCCCTTCAGCGCCCTGGACGCGCAGACGCGATCGACGATGCACGCGCTGTTCCTGAGCCTCTGGGAGTGCAGCGGAACGACGGCTATCTTCGTCACGCACGACGTCGCCGAGGCGATCACCCTGGCCGACCGGCTGGTGGTGCTGTCCAGTCGACCGACCAGCGTCCAGGCCGAGCTGGAGATCACGTTCCCACGCCCGCGCGACACGCGGCGGCTGCACCGCGACCGCGAGTACCTCGACACGATCGACACGGTGTGGCAGCTGCTCGGCCTCGAGAGCTCCGACGGGCCCGACGATGCCACGTGACAGGGCCGTCGGGTGGCACGCACGGGCGCATTCGCGCCGTCGACTCCACGAGCGGAGGGGATGACTTATCTCGCGCGCAAGGTTGATGACTGTCCGGTTCGGGGCGTTGCTCGCGTTCATCGCTGCGTGGTACCTCGTGGTCAAGAGCGGACTCGTCGCCGCGTACCTCGTCCCGCCACCCGACATCGTCGCGTGGAACCTGTTCGACATGATCAGGACCTCGGTCCTGATCGACCACGTGGGCACGACGCTCTCCGAGGCGTTCATCGGGTACGTCCTCGGCTCCGTCGTCGGAATCGCCGCGGGCCTCCTGCTCGCCGCCTTTCCCCGGGTCGGTCGGGTCCTCGAGCCGTTCGTCACGATGTTCAACGCTGTCCCGAGGTACGCGCTGGCCCCGCTGTTCGTGATCTGGTTCGGCTTCGGCCAGCCGTCCAAGATCGCACTGGTGTTCGCCATCGTCGTCTTCGTCGTCCTGGTCAACACCTGGCAAGGAGGGCGACAACTCGACGCGGACATCGTCACGATCTCGCGACTGCTCGGCGCCTCGCGCTGGGAGATCATCGTTCACGTCATGGTGCCCTCGGTCGTCCCCTGGGCGGTGGCCGGAATGCGCCTGTCCATCGCGTACGCACTCGGGGGTGCGGTGGTGGGCGAGCTCTTCGCCGGCCAGAAGGGCGTCGGATACCTGATCGCGGCCGCCTCCGGCACCCTGAACCTCGGTGTGGTGTTCGCGGGGATCGTCGTCATCATGATCGTCGCGTGGCTCGCCGACGTCGCGTCCACCTGGACCGAGAACCGCATTCTCCGCTGGCGACCGACAGTTCCGCTGGGATGACGACGGCAGGCTCGGAGGAGCGGATGTACGAGATGGTCGACTGCCAGATCCACGAGCCGCTGCCGTGGCACGAGGACTCGATCCCGCCCGGTGATGTCGAGGTGCGCAACGCTGTCATCACCGAGCTGGCGCTGTCGTCGATGGATGCCGTCGGGGTCACCGCCGCCGTCATCGCCTCGGTCGGCGGGCACGCGGAGTGGCCGCAGCACGCCACGACGAGCTTCCCGCGTCGCTTCGCGGCACTGCGCAGTGCGGGCGCCGCCGGGCTCGACCCCCTGGCCCCGGACATCGCGGAACAGGTGGAACGCGTGCAGGCGACGGCTGGGGTCATCGGTCTGCGGGTCTCGGACTTCGGCGCGCAGGCCGAGGGTGCCAGCAAGATCGTCGATGGCTCGTTCGCCGCGCTGTTCGCCGCGGCGGCGCGACTGCGCTTCCCGGTCTGTATCTACCTCGCCAACCGCCTCGATCTGGTGCCTCGGCTCGTGGCCGCGCACCCCGATCTGATCCTGGTGATCGACCATGTCGGGGTGCAGCAGCCCATGGCCGTCAATGGCGGGCGGGCCGACGTCCCACGGTTCAAGCAGCTTCCGGCGCTGCTGCGGCTGAGCAGATTCGACAACGTCGTCGTCAAGCTCAGCGGGTACTGCACCTTGTCGATGGAGCCCTTTCCCTTCCCCGATCTCCGCGAGCCACTCCTGGCACTCGTCGAGGCGTACGGTCCGCAGCGCCTCATCTGGGGCACCGACATCCAGCGGGTCCAGGGACGCTTCCGCAATCCCCGGCCGGACGCCTGGAACACGGATCACTATCCAGGGCGGCACACCTACGCCGAGGCCGTTGCGTTCCTACGTGATGTGGAAGGCCTGTCGAGCACGGACCGGGCCACGATCTTCGCCGGGGCACACCGACGCGTCTTCGGCTGGCCTCCCGAGCGCGCTGTCTCCGCGGGCATGAACACGGACGCAGGGTTGTCGGCGCCGTGTGCGGGTGAACGTCGGTGACCGGGGTGGAGGAGATCATGAGCGTCGGGTTTGTCGGTCTCGGGAATCTGGGCGGTCCGATAGCCCGAAGCCTCGTGCGCAATGGCTTTACGGTGTGCGGATACGACAAGCGGGCCGACGCGGTCGAGGCGTTGGTGCTGGCGGGCGGACTGGGCGCGACGTGCCCGGCCGATGCCGTCCGGGGGCGCGACGTCCTGGGCGTGTGCGTCGTCAACGACGCTCAAGTCGAGGAAGCACTGTTCGGCCCCGACGGCGCGCTCACGGCCGAATGGGTGCCGCGCTACCTGGTGATCCACAGCACGATTCACCCCGAGCGCTGTGTGGAGATCGCCGATCGTGCCGCGGAGCGCGGTGTGCGTGTCGTCGACGCGCCCGTGTCGGCGGGTACCTTCAACGCGAGCGAGTCCGGGCAGCTCACCGTGTACGCGGGTGGCGAGGCGGACGACATCGATGCGGTGCGGCCCGTGCTGCAGGCCATCGGTCGGCATATCGTACCCATGGGAGGGGTCGGTACTGGGCAGCTCGCGAAGCTGGCCAACAATATTGTCTCGCAGATGACGTGCCTGGGAATCGGGGAGGCCGTCAGGATGGGTGTCGCGGCGGGCTTGAAAGGCGCTGACATCCTGGCCGCCATCAGCGCGGGTAGCGGCCGCTGTTGGTATGCAGAGGGTTGGCCGGCGGCGTGGATGGATGCCGATGGACAGGCACCTCAAGCTGCCTCGCCAGACCTGATTGCGGTCGGCGATGTTCCGGGGCGGGTGTCGGGTGTGGGCCGCAACGGCCTCAAGGATCTCAGCTTGGCATGCGACGTCGCGGCCGCCCACGACGTGGAGGTGCCATTTGTTGATGGGGTTCGACAGATCCTTGAAGATCGGCTACGTGCCCGCGGTTTCTCCATTGTCGAGCGCGTTCAATGATGTGTCGTGCCTGTGTCAGTGGTCGTTCCAGCCGTCGATGAACGCGGTAATCGCCTCGATCAGCTCGCGTACCGAGCGGTGGGTGCCGGGGCGGATGGCTTGGCGGTGATGATCCCGAAGAAGATCTCGACCCATGTTCAGCCAGGACCCTGAGGTCGGGGCGAAGTGCAGGGTGATCCGTGGGTTGCGGCAGCCAGGCCTTCACCGCCGGGTGCTTGTAGGTGGCGTAGTTGTCGCACACCAGGTGCAGCTTGCGCCGGGGGTAGGCCTTCGCGACCTGCTTGAGGAACCGCAGGAACTCCTGGTGGCGGTGGCGCGGCAGGCACACCTGCTCGACCCGACCAGTCGCGACCTCGAGCGCGGCGAACAGGGTGGTGGTGCCGTGGCGGACGTAGTCGTGAGTCTGCTTCTCGGGCACGCCGGGCAGCACGGGGAGGATCGGTGCGGTCCGGTCCAGGGCCTGAACCTGCGACTTCTCATCGACGCAGAGCACAACGGCGTTCTCCGGCGGGTGCAGATACAACCCGACCACGTCGCGGATCTTGGCGTCGAGTTCGGGATCGGTGGAGAACTTGAAGGTCTCGGTCCGCCACGGTTGCAAGTCTCACCTACGCCAGATCCGCGCCACGGTCGCGAAGGAAATCTTCAAGTGATCAGCCAGCAACCTGGCCGACCAGTGCGTCACTCCCAGGCTCTGCGGCGGGCGGCCGTCCTCGGCGAGAGTGACGCGACCACCACGTCGATCTCATCGATCTCGGGTGGCCGACCGCTGCGCGGCTGATCGTGCAGGGTGGCGATTCCGCCGGCGTCGTAGCGAGCTCGCCAGTCCACCACGGCCGGCCGGCTGGTCCCGGTCCGGCGCGCGATCTCCGCGTTGGGCAGCCCGTCGGCCGCCAACAGCACTATCCGCACGCGGGACGCCAGACCCGCTCGGACCGAGCTCGTCCGCGTCAACGCCTCCAGCCGGGACCGATCACCCTCACGCAGCACGGGTGGCGCAGCAACCGACGTTGCCGGCGACGCGCGTCGGTATCCCCGGCCGTTCTACATGGAGGGCAAGGTGTTCCCGGTCGAGTGCACGAGCCCGAGTACGTGAGCTATCGGATGCGCGAGCTGTACCAGCACGCGGTCTCGGCGGCCGTGCGCGACATGCTCGACGTCGGTCGGGACATCGTCACTGACGGCGCCCAGTACTATGAGAATGAAACGGGCTATGAGTACGCCGAGCTGTTCTACGCTGTGGCCCACAAGCTCGAGGGCTACGCCGGGTACGGCGATCGGATCCAGGTCGGTGCGTTCGACCCGCCGATCTACAAGCCGACGGTGCTCGGTGATGTCGTCTGGCGGCGTCCGGTGCTCAAGCCGGTGGCCGCGGCCGTCCGCGAGGTGACCGACGCGCCACTGAAGGTCAACGCTTCGCTCGGACCGGCCACCCTCAGCGCGTTGTCGACCGATCAGCACTATCACGACCTCAAGGCGCTGTCCCAGGGTGTCGCCAAGACGGCAACAGCGAGTTCAAGGATCTCGCGCGCCGGGGTGTCGACCTGATCCGGATCACCGAGCCGCTGACCTTCTTCGAGCCCGAGGACTGGATCATCTCGGCGCTCGACACCGCGTTCGATGGTATGGACGCCTACAAGGTGGTGCACATCTGTTACGGCCATGAAGAGGGGCAGCCTCATTCTCGACCTGAAGGCAGAGCGGCTGTTCCCGTGGGCATTCGATCTGAACTGCGATCAGATCCACTTCCAGATGGCCAGCCACGAGTTCGCCGAGGTGGACCCCGTGCGAGGCTGGCCTGCGAACAAGGACCTGGGACTGTTCCAGGCGATACCGCCGGAGCAGGTGTCGGTGTCCACCGACTGCGGCATCGCGTCGATGCGGCGCAACGTCGCCAAGACCAAGCTCGGTGCGATCGTCGCCGGGCGTGATCTCGTCAGCTCGCAGCCCACCGGCGACTGACCGGGAAGCCGGCCTGCCATCCTCCGATGGTCGTGGCCGACCTCGTCGCCACCGGGCATCTGGGACGCGGACTGTCGCAGCTGGTCCGACTCCCCAGCGCTGCCCAGCACGATGCGCGTTGCCCCCGTCGCGCTGGGCTCTCGGGGACCCGGACTTCGGCGCGATCGTCGACGCGGACCCTGCAGACGTCACCGGGAGTGCTGACGCGGCTTGTCGGCTCAAGTCCGACGGCGGTCAGGAGCCGGCGGACGGGGCTGGGGTGGTGTTGGTGGCGGGGCGGCGGTTGCGTATCGCCTCGGCCAGTGGTTCGACGACGCGTGCGGTGATTGGTCCGATCACGGCCATCAGCAGCACGTAGGTGGTGGCCAGCGCGGCCAGCCGCTCGTCGACGACGCCGTAACCGACGGCCAGCCCGGCGATGATGATCGAGAACTCCCCGCGCGCCACCAGCGCGGCCCCGGCTCGGGCGCGCCCGAGCGGCCCGATCTTCTGCCGCCGCGCCGCCCACCACCCGGTGGCGATCTTGGTGAACGTGGTGACGACGGCCAGCGCGGCGGCCCAGCCCAGCATCGGCGGGATGGACGCCGGGTCGGTGTTGAGCCCGAAGACCACGAAGAAGATCGCCGCGAACAGGTCGCGCAGCGGTTCGAGCATCTTGGTGGCGTTCTCCGCCGTCGACCCGCTGATCGCGATGCCGAGCAGGAACGCGCCGACCGCGGCCGACACCTGCATGGCGGACGCGAAGCCGGCCACCAGCAGCGCTGCTCCCAGCACCTTGAGCAGGAACACCTCGCGGTCGGGGGAATCGACCACCGCGGAGACGAAACGGCCGTAGCGCAGCGCCACCAGCAGCACGACGGCGAGCACCGCCACCGAGATCCCGACGGCGGTGAGCCCGCCGACGAACGTGACGCCCACCAGCAGCGCGGTGAGGATCGGCAGGTAGAGGGCCATGACGAGGTCCTCGAACACGAGGATCGACAGCACCACCGGCGTCTCGCGGTTGCCGAGGCGCCCGAGGTCGCCGAGCACCTTCGCGATGATCCCCGACGACGAGATGTAGGTGACGCCGCCCATCACGAGCGCGCCGATCACGCCCCAGTCCAGGATCAGGGCGACGGCGACGCCCGGCGCGGCGTTGAGTACGATGTCGAGCAGCCCGGCCGTCCAGGAGCGGCGCAGCCCCGTGACGAGTTCGGCCGCCGAGTACTCCAGCCCCAGCAGCAGGAGCAGCAGGACGACGCCGATCTCGCCGGCGAGCCCGGTGAAGTCCTCGATGCCGGTGAGCGGCACGAACCCGCCCGCGCCGAAGAACAGGCCGCCGAGCAGGTAGAGCGGGATGGGGGACAGGCCGATCTTGCCGGCGAAGCGGCCGAGCAGGCCGAGTCCGAAGAAGACGGCCCCGAGCTCGATCAGTTCCAGCGCGGTGTGGTCCACCGGGGATCAGCCCCGCTTGAGGATCTTGACAGCGTTGTCGAGCCCCTCCGACGTGCCGACGGTGACCATGAGGTCGCCCGCGGTCAGGGTGAAGTCGGGCGTGGGGCTCGGGTGCACCTGGCCGGCGCGCATCACCGCGACCACCGACACTCCGGTACGGGTGCGCAGCGCGGTGTCGCCGAGCGTGCGGCCGTCGAACGGGGAGCCGCTGCCGATCGGGATCTGCCGCGTGTGGATGCCGGGCAGGTCCCGGTGCTCCTCGTTGAGCTGGGCGACGAGCTGGGGAGCGCCGAGCAGGTTGGCCAGCGTGCTCGCCTCGTCGGCCGACAGCGGCAGCTCCGCCAGGCAGGCGTCCGGATCGTCGGGCTTGGAGAGGATGAGCTCGATCTTGCCGTCGCGATGGGTCACCACGCCGATCCGGCGGCCGCTGCGGAGCGCGAAATCCTTCCGTACGCCGATCCCGGGCAGGGGCGTCACCTCGACATTCACCACTCCACGTTAGCTCGCCCGTGGCCGGGCCGGTGTCGGCGGGCGACTGGTGGTGAGATCGGGCAAGTCGTATGATCAGGGACGTTTCGGATTGGCTGGGGCTGTCGGCGGACGTGCGCTGCGCGAGGTACCGATCATGGGAATTCGATCCGCGTCCGGTCCGGACGAGACCAACCCGCTCTCGGCGCGTGAGTTGCTGATCCTGGCTGACATCGAACGGGATCTGCACGCCCGCGATCCACGCCTCGCGAAGAGGCTGACGAGGTGCGGTGCCGGCCGGATCTGGGGCACCCTGTCGCCGTGGCAGCTCCTGGCGGTGGCGCCGGTGCTGGGCGTCGTGCTGCTCGTCCTCGCTGTTCTCGTCCCAGGATCGTTGGTCGCGGCCCTGTTGCTGTTGCTGAGCGTGTCCGCGACGGTGTGGGCGATGGTCGGTGCCGACTACCGTGCGGACAGGTGACGAACCGCGTTCGACCTCCGCGTCGGTGGATCCGGCCGATCGGCGGTGGACTCGACGACCGGTAGCGTCAGTGGCCGGGAACCATCGGGTCCGGCACCCACATCGGATGGGGTGCGGCATGTAGATCTGGAGCGCAGCAGGACCTGCGGCAGCTGGCGGGTGGTGCTCACCCCGGATGGACGACGCCGACGGCAGAGCGCGACGCTGTGGCCATGGGCGAGCGCACCGCACGGTCAGTGGGCGCCGCGCCCGCGCATCGGACACCGGCCCGGGCGCTGTTCCGTCGGCTGGTTCTGATCAACGGCACGGTGTTCACGATCGGCACGCTCGTGCTGGCCATCTCGCCTGCCACCGTGTCCTCACCGCTGCTGCCCACAGAGCTACCGGTGCTCACGATCGGACTGGCACTGATCCTCACCGCCAACACGTTGCTGCTGCGACGCAGCCTCGCCCCGCTTCGCGCCCTCACCACGCTCATGGAGCGGGTCGACCTGCTGCGCTCACGCGACCGGCTGCCGGACCGGGGCAACGGCGACCTCACGCACCTGATCGAGACCTTCAACGCGATGCTCGATCGGCTGGAGGCCGAGCGCAACGCCAGCAGCGCACACGCGCTCGCCGCTCAGGAGAGCGAACGGCGACGCATCGCGAGGGAGCTGCACGACGAGATCGGCCAGAGCCTCACCGCCGCGTTGCTCAGCCTCAAGCGCGTCGTCGACCGCGCTCCCGAGGACCTGCGCCCGGAGCTGCACGCGGTGCAGCACACGGTCCGCTCCAGCCTCGACGAGGTTCGCCAGGTGGCCTGCAGGCTCCGCCCCGACGTCCTCGAGGATCTCGGCCTGGCCAGCGCGCTCAACGCACTCGTGGCAGAGTTCAGCCACGTCAGCGACGTGCGTGTGACGCGGGCTCCGCACCCGGACCTCTCCGGGCTCAGCGGTGAGGTCGAGCTGGTGCTCTATCGCATCACCCAGGAGAGCCTCACGAACGTGGCGCGGCACGCCGCCGCGTCACATGTCGAGCTGTCGATCGTCGCCACCTCGGCCGCGCTGACCCTCTGCATCGCCGACGACGGCCGCGGTGGAGTTCGCGAGGACGGCGCCGGCATCCGCGGCATGCGGGAACGCGCGCTGCTCATCGGAGCAGAACTCACCATCAGCACCCCGCCCCGGAGCGGCACCGTCGTGCGGCTCGTCGTGCCCCGCACCGCAGCAACCAGGGAGATCCGATGATCAGTTCCGTGACCAGGATCCTGCTCGCCGACGATCACGGGCTGGTCCGCCGGGGACTGCGCATGATCATCGATGCCGAGCCCGACCTCACCGTCGTTGCTGAGGCGGCCGACGGCGCGGAGGCGGTCGAGGCCGCGTCCGCCGACACGGTCGACCTCGCCATCCTCGACATCGCGATGCCACGGATGACCGGGATCCAGGCCGCGCGGGAGATCACCAGGCGGGCCCCGACCATCCGCATCCTGATGCTGTCGATGTACGACAACGAGCAGTACTTCTTCGAATCGCTCAAAGCGGGGGCATGCGGCTATGTCCTCAAGTCGGTCGCCGACCGCGACCTGCTGGAGGCCTGCCGCGCGGCGATGCGCGGCGAGCCGTTCCTCTACGCGGGTGCGGTCACCGCCCTCATCCGCAACTACCTGCAGCGGAGCCGGCAGGGCGACCGGCTCCCCGACACCATCCTCACCCCGCGCGAGGAGGAGATCGTCAAGCTGATCGCCGAAGGGCACTCGTCGAAGGAGATCGCCGAGACACTCGTCATCAGCTTCAAGACCGTCGACCGGCACCGCGCCAACATCCTGCAGAAGCTGGGCATGCGCGACCGCCTGGACCTGACGAGGTACGCCATCCGGGCCGGTCTCGTCGAGCCGTAGCGCGCGGCTGTCGCGGGTCCTGCCACGTGCGTCTACAGGGTCCAGCACGTCCGACATGGGTGCTGGACCCGATAGCCGCCCCGGTCGGGTACGTCGAGACTGACCGGGATGAACAACGATGCACTCGTCGCTGCACTCGGCATGGACGCCGTCGCGGCCGTGGGCGGGTACCGGGCGCAGGTGATGGGCGAGGCCGGCCGGCGCGGGCTGCGCCTCGCCGACGACGCGCTCCCGGGCCTGGATCCCCTCGACATCCGGCTGAGCTTCCGACATTGCGCCGGTCGTGGCGACCTGGCCGGCCGGACGCTGCGATGGAGCTCGGCGCACGGTTGGTCGTTGTCGCACCTGACCGCCAACGGCACGATGAGCTACTACGCCGGTCCGCAGGCGGGTCCGCTGCTGCTCGTGCCCTCGGCGAGCGAGGTCGTGGACTGGGCCCTCGGTGCGTGCGACGGCCCGGCCACACCCCCGGTGGGAGTGGACCTCGACGACGATCCGCGAGCGATCCGACGGTTGATCGGATGCCTGTCCCACCGGGCGGAACTCCACGCGCCCGCGCTGGACCGGAAATCGGGATGACGGGAGGACGTTGTGCCGCTGTCACCGCGTGAACAGCGCATTCTGGCCGAGATCGCGGGCCGGCTGAGCGAGCAGGATCCCGTGCTCACCGCGCGGCTGGCCCGGTCGAGCTCGCTGTCAGCGCTGTCCTGGCGCTTTCCGTTGTCGCCAGGCCACATCGGCCTGCTGGTACTGGCGCTGACCGGGCTGGTCGGGCTGCACTCGTTCGGGCCCGCGCTCGGCGACATCGGGCTGGGGATCCTCACCGTTGCGCTGATCGTGCCGTGGACGGTGTTCGTCATCCTCGCCGCCGCACGCCGTGCGGGCGTCGATGAGCCGGCCGCACCGTGGGCCGGGTCGGCCGACGAGTCCGGACGGCAGTTCCGATGACGTCGTGGCGCGCGTTCCGGCACGATGGTCCAGGAGGCCTCGCACATGGCGGTATGGATCATCTGGTTGGTCGTCGCGGTACTGCTGGGGGTCGCTGAGGCGTTCACCCTGACCGCCGCGCTGGGGCTGCTCGGAGCCGCCGCACTCGTCACCTCGGGCGCCGCGGCGCTCGGGCTGCCGGTGACCCTGCAACTGCTGGTGTTCGCCGTCGCCGCCGCGACGGGCATCGCAGTGGTCCGGCCCATCGCCGCGCGGCACATGCGCCGGCCGCAGCCGGAGCGCTTCGGAGTCGACGCGCTGCCCGGGCAGATCGCCTATGTGCTCGAGGACGTCACACGACGGTCCGGCACGGTGCGGATCGGCGGCGAGGAATGGACGGCCCGCCCGCTCGACGAGCGACTCGTGATCCCCCGCGGTGCGGCCGTCGACGTCATCCGGATCGATGGCGCCACCGCCGTCGTCTACCCACGGGAGTGACCATGGAGTTCTCACCCCTGCTGCTCGCAGGGCTGCTCGTCGCGCTGCTCGTGATCGTCACGGTCGTGCGGGCGGTACGCATCGTCCCCCAGGCCCGGGCGCGCAACGTGGAGCGGCTGGGCCGGTTCCACCGGACGTTGACGCCGGGGCTGAGCTTCGTCATCCCCTACATCGACCGGGTCTACCCGGCGCTCGACCTGCGGGAGCAGGTCGTGTCGTTCGTGCCGCAGCCGGTGATCACGGAGGACAACCTCGTCGTCGAGATCGACACGGTGCTGTACTTCCAGGTGACCGATCCCCGGTCGGCGGCGTACGAGATCGCAAGCTACCTCCAGGCCGTGGAGCAGCTCACCGTCACCACGCTGCGCAACGTCGTCGGGTCGATGGATCTGGAGCGCACCCTCACCTCCCGCGACAGCATCAACAGCCAGCTCCGCAGCGTCCTCGACGAGGCCACCGGCAAGTGGGGCCTGCGGGTCAACCGGGTGGAGATCAAGGCGATCGACCCGCCGATGAGCATCAAGGACGCGATGGAGAAGCAGATGCGCGCCGAACGCGACAAGCGCGCCGCGATCCTGTCGGCCGAGGGGCAGCGGCAGTCCCAGATCCTCACCGCCGAGGGTGACAAGCAGGGAGCGATCCTGCGCGCAGAGGGGGCTCGTGCCGCCGCCTTCCTCAAGGCGGAGGGACAGGCGCGGGAGATCGACGAGGTCTTCCAGGCCGTGCACCGCAACGACCCCGACCCCAAGCTGCTCGCCTACCAGTACCTGCAGGTCCTGCCCCAGCTCGCCCAGGGCGACAACAACACGATCTGGGTGATCCCGAGCGAGGTCACCTCCGCCCTGCAGGGCGTCTCGCGCGCCTTCACCGAGAACCTGCCCACGATCGCGGTCGCCGGGCCCGCCGGCACCGACGGGTCGGCGGAGCACGCGGTGCGGGACGCCGCTCGTGCCGCGGCCGCCGCCGTCGCCGACGCGTCCCAGCCCGACGGGATGCTCCCGATCCTGCGGGAGGCCGTCCGGCCCGAGGTCACGGCAGCCAACTGTGATCGCAACGGCCCGGACCGGTGACCCACCCCGCGCTGCGCCCCACCCACCGGGTGGGGATCATGTGCACGGCCGATGGCCCGCTCGACGGGCTGCGCGGTGATCGGTCGCGAACGGTCGGACACGCTTGGGGATGAGGGTGCGCGAAGACTCGTGGGCGGCGGAGCGGCGGCCCGCCACCACCGGCGGGAGAGCTGCCTTCCGGCCCGAGCTGCAGGGCCTGCGAGCGGTGGCCGTGGCGCTGGTCATGGTCTACCACGTGTGGTTGCACCGGGTGTCCGGCGGCGTCGACGTGTTCTTCGTGATCACCGGCTTCCTGTTGACCGGGCAGCTCGCGCGGGCAGCCGAGCGTGGACCGCTCGACCTTCCGCGGCGGTGGAGCCGCACGGTGGTGCGGCTGGTGCCGGTGTGCGCGCTCGTGCTGGTGAGCACGGCCGTGGTGGCCGCGCTCGTGCTGCCGCCGGGCCGCTGGCCGCAGACGTTGCGGGAGGTGCTCGCGGCAGGGCTGTTCCTGGAGAACTGGCGGCTCGCCGCCGACGCCGTCGACTACGCCGCACGCAACAACGTCGCGAGCGTCGTGCAGCACTTCTGGTCGCTGTCGATCCAAGGACAGTTCTTCCTGCTGTGGCCGATGCTGATCGCGGCCGTCGCACTGGCCTGCCGGGACGGCCGCGGCAGGCTGCGCAGCCACCTGACGGTCGCACTGCTCGTCGTTGTCGTCGCCTCGCTGGCGTACTCGGTCGAGCTCACCGACGCCAACCAGCCGCTGGCCTACTTCCACTCGCTGACGCGGGTGTGGGAGTTCGCGATCGGCGGCCTGCTCGCCCTGCACATCGACACGGTCACGCTGGCCCGGCGGTGGCGGCTGGTGCTCGGATGGGTGGGCCTGGTCGGCCTGGTGCTCTGCGGCCTGATCGTCCAGGTCTCGGCGGTGTTCCCGGGTGTCATCGCGCTCTGGCCCACCGGTTGCGCGGTGCTGGTGTTGCTGGCGGGAGCCACCGGCGACCGCCGGGGGGCCGACCGGTTCCTGGCCGCCCGCCCGATGCGCTACCTCGGTGACCTCAGCTTCGCCCTCTACCTGTGGCACTGGCCGGTGCTGGTGCTGTACCTCGTCGCGCGTGATCGTGAGGGGGTCGGCCTGCTCGGGGGCGCCGGCGTCGTCGCGCTCGCGCTGCTGCTCGCGGTCCTCACCCACCACCTCGTCGAGAAGCCGCTGACAGGCCGGGCCCGCTCGACCCGTGCCGGCTACCGACTGGGCGCGATCAGCCTGGTCGCGGTGCTGGTCGTCGTCACCGGTTGGCAGATCGAGACCACGCGCCGCGAGTCCACCGCGACCGGGACCGCCGGGGACGTCCTGCATCCCGGAGCGGTGGCGCTGAGAGACGGGCCGGTCGAGCGGGCTCAGGTCCTGCCGGCACCGGTTGCCGTCTACGAGGACTGGGTACGCATCGAGAACTGGGACTGCGCGCCCCTGTCGCGGTTCCCGATGGACGTGTGCACGCAGCCGGTCGCGTTCGAACCGACGAAACGGGTCGTCGTCGTCGGCGACTCCCATGCGCAGCAGCTCTCCGCTGCGCTGATCGCCATCGCCGCCCATCGCCAGTGGCAGCTGAGCACCATCGTGCGGGGCGCGTGCCCCTTCTCCACCACGTCGGAGACCGACCCCGACGACCACGACTGCGTGGCCTGGAACGACGCCGCCGCCGCAGAGATCACCGATCGGAACCCGGATGCCGTGGTCACGCTGGCCAGCCGCAACGTCCGCGTCGGGCTCACCGAGCAGACACCCCCCGGCTTCGTCCAGCGATGGCGAGGCCTCGACGAGCTCGGCATACCGGTACTGGCCATCCGAGACAATCCCCGCTTCGACTACTCCATGCCCGATTGCATCCAGCAGCACGACGGCGGGGAGGGCGAGAACCCGGCTGCCTGCGGAGCGTCCCGCGCGGCGCTGTACGCCCCGCAACCACCATGGACGCAGCTCGACGAGCTCCCCTCGAACGTCACCTTCCTCGACATCGCCGACGCAGTCTGCCACCCCGACTTCTGCCCGGCCGAGATCGGCAACGTCCTTGTCTATCTCGACGACAACCATCTCAGCGCCTCGTACAGCATGTCGATGAGCGAACTGATCGAGGATCATGTCGTCGCCGCGTTCGGTGACTGATCCCCGTTCTGTCACGGATCCGCGCAGTTTCTGGTGTCGGCGGGCCGGCGCCGTTGCGGTGGAGTCGGCGTGTTTCCGGTGACGGGCCGATTCGTCACGGGACCAACCACGGCCGTGGCCGGCGTCGGGCTGTCGACATCGCCGGGAATGCGCGCCCCACGGGGCGCCTGGTTGTCGCGTTCTCGACTCGGCCTCGAGATCCCTCCGCTGCGTACATGTCCCAGCCTCCGGATATGGGTGTCGGACCCGATGGCCAATCGGTGGGTCGATCGACATGGTTGGGTGATCGTCGGCTGAGAAAGCGGCGGCAGTGTCGGATCGGGCCGCAGGGTCCGCGAACGTGTGTCGTGCCGCGAGCGGGCGGCGCCCGGGGTTGATCGGGCGCTGCGCGGGGCCTCGGTGATGGTTCGGCTGCTCGTGCCTTCCACACGCGTTGCGTTCCTCACCGATCCTCGTGTCGAACCGTCGTGAGGGTTGAGATGGACAACGATGAGTTGGTGCTCGCGATCGGCATGGACGCCGTGGCGGCGGTCCAGGGTTACCGGCGGCAGGTGATCGGTGAGGCCGCGCGGCGCGGGCTGAACCTGGTCGACGAGGCCTCTCTGAGCCTGAGGCAGGAGTCCGCGGATGTCCGCATCACCGATCCCATCGGCATCCGGCTGTTCTTCCATGACGCCGGAAACCGGTGCGTTCTCGCGGGCCGCATGCTGCGCTGGGGTCCGGCGTACGGCTGGTCCTTGTCCCGGATCGGCGCGCAGGCTCATCTGCCGTTCAGCTATTACGCGGGCCACGGTGGGTCTGCCTTGGATCTCGTGCCCACCGCTTCGGAACTTCTGGACTGGGTTTCCAGGGAGCCCGACCGCGCCTCCGACCACGGTGCGGGGAAACGCGCATACGTGGATCTCGATGCCGATTGGAGTGCGGTCCGGCGGTTGATGGGTTTTGCCGGTGCGTAGTCCCGTCCCCCGCACGAATCCCGGGCCGGCAGCGGTGGTCCACCCTCGGGCTGCGGGCCCGTCGCGGGGTGATCTCGATCCGAACCTCGACCCGCCCGCCACCAGGCCGCTGATCCACCCACGAGCCGGCGGGTTCCCGCGTTCGTCCCTGCCACAGTGGTGGCGGCCGATGTTTGCGCTCGCCGAGACGATGACCGGCCGAACCGTCGCTCCTAGCGTTCTGTCGCCGACACCGGTGATGGAAGGAGCACGTCGATGCGTGTACGTGACCAGGAGATCCTGCTTCCCACAACCATGGTCGGGTCCTACCCACGGCCGAACTGGCTGACCGGAAAGGTCTTCGGCGAGTTCGACGAACCCGACTACGTCAACTACCGCACCAAGGAGGGTTTCGAGGACGCGGTCCGGCTCTGTGTCGACGACCAGGCCAGGGCCGGGGTCGACGTGTTCTGTGACGGTCAGCAGTACTTCGAGTCCGAGACCGGCCACGAGTACGGTCAGGTCTTCCACTTCTGGGGCCATCACCTGCAGGGCATGAAGCGCTGGGGCGACCCGATCGCGATCGAGCTCTACAAGAAGTTCCATGCGCCGGCCGTCGTCGGCGACATCGAGTGGGTGCGGCCGGTGTACGCCCCGGTCGCCGAGGCCGCGCGGTTCGCGGTGGGGGACCGGCCGCTCAAGATCGCCGTGCAGGGCCCGCTGTTCCTCGCGCACTGCTGCACCGACAAGCACTACGGCGAGATGAAGCCGCTCGCCATGGCGATCGCCCGCGCGTTCAACGCGGAGTTCAAGGACCTGGCCGCTCGTGGCGTCGACCAGATCCAGATCCACGAGCCCCTCACCTACTACGGCGAGGAGCCGTGGTTCATCGAGGTGCTCAACACCGCGTTCGAGGGCGTGAACGCGCACCGGATCTGGCACATCTGCTATGGCAACCAGGGTGGGAATCCCGGTGTGGGTGAGCCGCGTGGCCAGGACATGTTCCCGTTCGCCTTCGAGGCCGACGTGGACCAGATCCACCTCGAGACCATGCGTCGCGGGCCGGGGGACCTGCAGTACCTCAAGGACCTCCCCGCGCACATGAACCTCGGAGTCGGCGTCATCGACGTGAAGTCGCTGGTGATCGAGGATCCGCAGGACGTCGCGAACCGGATCGTCGAGGCGTCGCAGATCGTGCCGGCCGAGCGGATCGCGGTGAGCACCGACTGCGGCCTGCTCAACCTCAAGCGCGAGCACGCCGCCCGCAAGCTCGAGGCGCTCGTCGAGGGCACCCGGATCGCCCGGAAGGCACTCGAAGGCCGATGACAGGGGCAGCTCGGCGCGACGCGGAGGTCCCGTGAATCTCGGATCGTTCCTGACGAACGCGGCGACGCGCGCGCCGGGCAGCCTCGCTCTGACGACGGGTACCCGGCAGGCCACCTACGGCGAGCTGGACGCCCGCGTCGACGCGCTGGCGGCCGGCCTGCACGGGTTGGGGCTCGTGCCGGGTGACCGGGTCGTTCTGTGGATGCGGAACTGCCCCGAGTTCATCGAGTCGTTCTTCGCCTGCTGGAAGCTCGGGCTGGTCGCGGTGCCGGTGAACCCCCGGCTGCGGGGCGTCGACGTGGCCTTCCACGCGGCCGACTCCGGAGCCACCGCGCTGATCCACAGCCCGGGCTACGCCGATGCGGTGTCGGCGGTCGACGTCGCACACCGCATCGGCACCGGCGGCGCGGGCGCGGTGTCCTACGACGAGCTGATCGCGGCCAACACGGGTGCGGCCGACCAGACCCGGTCGGTGGCCGACGACGATCCCGCGTGGCTGTTCTACACCTCCGGGACCACCGGACGGCCGAAGGGCGCGGTGCTCACCCATGCCAACCTGACCTTCGTCACCGTCTCGTGGTGCGCGGACCTCAACCCGTTGCAACCCGAGGACGTGGTGCTGCACTGCGCGCCGCTGAGCCACGGTGCGGGCTTCCATGCCCTTGCCGCAGTGGCCCGCGGTGCCACCCACGTCCTGCCGGAGCGCACGGACCCGACCGGGATCCTCGCGGCGATCGCACGCCATCGCGTCACCGCAGCGTGGATGGTACCGACGCAGATCCGGATGCTGCTGGACTCCCCGGAGCTCGCGGCCGCCGATCTGTCCAGCCTCACCAGCGTCGTCTACGGCGGGGCTCCGATGTACCGCAGCGACCTCGTCGAGGCCATCGAGCGGATCGGGCCCGTGTTCTGCCAGCTCTACGGCCAGGGGGAGGCACCGATGACGATCACCTACCTGCGTCGTGAGGAGCACGGCCTCGACAGCGACGTCCTCGCCTCGGCCGGGATCGTGCGCACCGGGATGGAGCTGCGCATCGCCGCCGCCGACGACCGTCTCGTGTCGCCGGGCGAGCCGGGGGAGATCCAGGTCCGGGGCCCGGCCGTGATGGCGGGGTACTGGCAACGGCCGCAGGAGAGCGCGGCGGCCCTGCGGGATGGCTGGCTGCGCACCGGTGACGTCGGACGCCTCGACGAGCGCGGGTACCTGCATGTCCTGGACCGGCTCAAAGACATGATCATCACCGGCGGGTCGAACGTGTACGCACGCGAGGTCGAGGACGTGCTGCTGCAACACCCGGCCGTGCAGGACGCGGCCGTGTTCGGGATCCCCGACCGCGTGTGGGGGGAGGCCGTGACGGCGGTCGTGGTCGGTCCGGACGCCCGTGCGACCGACGAGCTGCGCCGGTTCTGTCGGGACCACCTGGCCGACTACATGCGGCCCAAGCATCTGCACGTCGCGACGGACCTGCCGCGCAACTCCTACGGCAAGGTGCTCAAGCGCGAGCTCCGCGAGCGGTACGTGGGCTAACCGGTCCTCAGCACCCCCAACGTCGTCCAGGCGCGGGTCGCGAGCTGAAGGTTGAAGCAGGTCTCCGGGTCGCTCAGGTCATGACCGGAGATCTGTCGGATCCGCTGCAGGCGGTACTTGAGCGTGTTGCGGTGCACGATCAGCGACTCCGCGGTCTGGTCGTACTTGCCGCCACGCTCCAGGTAGAGGGTGAGCGTGCGCACCAGCTCGGAACGGCGCTGCTCGTCGTAGTCGAGGAGGTCACCGATCCAGTGCCGGACGTAGCGGGCGACCTCGTCGAGGTCCTCGATGCCGACGAGCAGGCGGTAGACGCCGAGGTCGTCGAAGCGGATCGCCCGGTCGTCCCACTCGGCGCCCGCCGGCAGCCGGAGTGCGAGCTTCGCCTGCCGGTAGGACCGCGGGAACTCGACGATGCGGTCGCAGCGCTCGCCGACGCCGACCCTGGCCCGTCCGCCGCCGAGCCTGCTGATCACCGAGCGGCGCAGGCTCTCCCAGTCGGCCTCGGTGTCGGCGAGCAGCACCACCTCGGTGCCGCGGGCCACCAGCAGGGTGCCGGCCGGCTCGTCGCGGGCCGCGCACCGCACGACCTGGAAGAACGCGTCGGCGTCGCGGGTGCGCCCGCGTCCCTCGACCACCACGACCCGGTGCGTGCGCTGCAGGTCGTAGCCGAGCGCCATCGCCCTCGCGAGGACGCTGTCGTCCTCGGTGCCGTTGAGCAGGTCGTCGACGAGGTCGCGGCGCAGGCGCAGCTCGCTCTCGGCGATGCTGCGTACCCGGGAGAGCTCCATCGCCAGGATCGTGGCGCCGTGTTCGAGGGCCATGAGCTCCTGGTCGCGGGCGGTGCGGGCCGGGTCGAGCAGCATGATCACGCCGAGGACGTCGCCCTGTGGGTGGGCCACCGCGATGATGCGGCCGCCGTCGCGCACCGGCCGCCGTTGCGCCAGCGCGCGGCGCAGCACCTCGTCGCGGCGCGCCGCGGAGTCCTTCGGGTACGGGACGGGTCGGCCGGGGCCGCCCCAGGCGTGGAGGTTGCCGTAGCGGTCCTCGATCGCGACCTGCAGCCCGGTGAGGTCGTGCACAGCTCGGGCGATGCCCTCGCTGCCCTCGCCGGACACCGCGACGGCCGTCAGCCGGGCGTGGATCTCCATGCTGTGCTGCAGCGCGTCGACCGTGCCCTGCAGCCGGGAGTTGACCTGCGACAGCTCCGTCGCCGTCGCCAGCTCCTGGGCGTGCAGCCGGCGGTTGCCGAGCGCCCCGCCGGTCTGCTGGGCCAACGCGCGCAGCAGGAACTGCTCCTCGTGGGACGGTTCGGTGTCGGCCGTGACGACGAGATGCCCGACGTGGCCGTCCACGCTGCTGAGCGCGTACGCCCAGGTCCAGGCCGCCCCCGGCACCATCACCGGGCCGCCCGCCGGGCCCACCAGCGCGAGCTGTGCCGCCAGCACCGAGTCCGTCCGGGTGCCGTTGCCGGCCAGCAGGACGCCCACGACCTGGCAATGGGCCAGCGACGGTGCCGCGGTGGTGGCGAGCTCCAGGATCTGGGCCTCGTCCGCCCCTTCGGTCATCAGCTTGCCCAGCAACAGCAGGCTGCGCAGGCTCGACAGGAGCTCGCGGTCCTTCCGGGGCGGGGTGCTCGCCACCACGGGAACCGGCATGTCGAGCGTGGTCATGGCAGCGTGGCCAGGTAGTCGTCGGGCTCCATGTACCACGGGTTGTCCATGATCTGGCCCGAGAGCAGCACCTTGGGATGGGTGCGCATCAGGTCCAGCAGCACGTGGCCGTCGGAGAACTGTTCGAGGTCATACAGGCACAGCACGACCTGCGGGTACCGCGGCAGGAACCGGTTGAGCTGGGACTCGTACGACAGCAGCAGCTCGACGCCGGGAAGATCCCGCAATGCCCAGGTCATCTCACCGACGGCCCGCACGAAGCCGTAGCCGTCGCCGACCGCACCACCGACGCCGCGCTCCCAGAAATCCATCATCTCGTCGGTCGCGAAGTAGCCGCCGGACAGGTAGGTGTCCTCCGACGAGAGCAGGTCGAACTGGCCGCTGCTGCGGGCCGGTGCCACGTCGACCTGGTCCTGCAGCAGCCCGGCCAGCTTGTCGGTGTCCGGATCGTCCATGACACAGATGCACTTGTCTCCCGCCACGATCGCCTCGCGCAGGTACGGCAGCAGCACGTCGTTGCGCTGTGCTGCTCCCCGGTAGAACGCGCAGATGTGATCGCCCGGCGTGATCGTCACGCCGGGCAGCCCTGATGACAGCGGTGCCGGGATCATCGGAGCGGCCTCCTACCTTCCGTGCTGCTGGAAATGCCGGGCGAACAGGACGTCCGGGTCGAGGTTGCGGGGTGCGATCGGCTCCGACACCCAGGTCAGGTTCACGAAGTGGCGGGCGTTGATGTTCTCGGTCGTGATCGTGCCGCCCCACGTCCCGCAGCTGAGGCTGAGCGTGAACGGCAGCCCGTTGCGCGCGCTCCCGGCGGCCTCGTTCAGGTTCTGGTTCACCATCACCCGAGCCGTGCGGGTGCCCATGGCGAGCGCGTCGACGTGCTCCGGGGTGGACGTGTGGATCCCGCAGGTGTGACCGAGGCCCTGGTAGGCCGTGATCGCGTTCACCTGGTCCACCGCGGCGTCGATCCCGCCGCCGTAGCGGTAGAGGGCCAGCACGACCGAGAGCTTCTCCCCGCTGAACGGGTGCTCGGGGCCGACCCCGTCCTCGGTGACGATCAGGAACGTCGTGCCGTCCGGCACCGTGAACCCGGCCAGCTCGGCGATCCGGGCAGCCGACCTCGCGATCACCGCGGGCGCCGGGACCTCGCCGCCGTTCGGCCACATCGCGGACTGCAGCGCCTGCTTCTCCTCGGCCGTGCAGAGGTGCCCGCCCTGGGCCGTCAGGAGCGCGAGCAGCTCGTCGTGGATCGCGTCCGCCGCCACGACGGCGTTGTCGGCCAGGCAGCTGGTGGCGTAGTCGAAGGTCTTCGCGGTGACGATCGCGGCGGCGGCATCGGCGAGGTCGCCGGTCTCGTCCACGACGTGGACGGAGTTGCCGACGCCGACCCCGAACGCCGGGGTCCCCGAGCTGTACGCGGCCTTGACCATGCCGGCGCCGCCGGTGGCGACGATCAGGTCGGCGCTGCGCATCAGCTCCTGGGTGGCCTCGATCTTCGCTTGCGGCAGCACCTGGATCAGGTCCGCGGGCGCACCGACCTGCTCGCAGGCCTCGCGCATGGACTCGGTCACGGCCTGGGTGGTGCGCAGGCTGCGGGGATGCGCCGCGAAGATCACCGCGTTGCGTCCGGCGAGTGCCCACAACGCCTTCACCGGCGGGGTCGCGTCCGGCCCGGTCGTGGGGATCAGCGCGGCCACCACCCCCACCGGCTTGGCGATCTGGGTGATGCCGCGCTCCGGGTCGCGGCGCACCACCCCGACCGTGGGCGTGGCCCGCAGGTCGGCCAGCACACCCAGCACCCGGCGCTGGATCTTGGTGACCTTGTCGCCGTAGTTGCCGAAGCCCGCCTCGTCGACGGCGAGGCGGGCGAGCTGTTCGGAGCGGTCCTTCCGCGCCACCGCGTAGGCCACCGCGGTGGTGAGCTCGTCCACCTGTTCGGCCGTGTAGTCGTTCACCAGCGCCTGCGCGGCGCGGGCGCGCTGGACGACGTCACTGACGTCCATGACTCCTCCGATCAGTCCGATGAGGACGAGAGCTTCCAGTCGACGGCCACGGCGCGGTCCGCTGTGGCCAGTACGGGGTTGAGGTCGAGCCCGGTCAGGGCCGGGCAGGCCAGCAACAGGTTTCCGGCGCCGACGACGACGTCGGCGAGCGCGTCGAGGTCGACCTTCGCGGCACCACGGGCCCCGCTCAGCAGCGCGGCGCCGCGCAGCCCGTCGAGCAGCTCGCGCGCCTCGGCGCGGTCCAGCGGCGCGAGCGCGAACGCGACGTCGCCGAGCACCTCCACCCAGATCCCGCCCAGCCCGACCATCACCACCGGGCCGAACGACGGGTCGCGCACGGCGCCGACGGCGATCTCGACGCCGCTGAGCTGGGGCTGCACGAGCACGGTGGCCGCCCCGGCCAGCAGCTCCTGGGCCGCGGCCGTGACCTCGTCGGGGCCGTCGAGCCCGAGGCGCACCCCGCCGACGTCGGTCCGGTGTGCCGCCGTGGCCACCTTGACGACCCACGGCCCGTCCGACGCGGCGGCGAAGGCGCCCGCCTCGGCTGCCGTCCGGCACAGCGCGGACCCCACCGTGGTGATGCCGTACTCGGCCAGCAGCCCAGCGGCGGCAACCGGATCGGCGAGGTCGACGGGCAGCGGCGCCTGCCGCGGCAGTGGGGGAGTCGCGGCGGGACGGGTGCGCTGCCTGGCGAGCGCGTAGCGGTGGGCGTGCCCGGCGGCGCGCGCGGTGCGGGCCGGCCAGTCGAAGCACGGCACGCCGGCCTCCTGCAGCAGGTCGGCGTTCGGCTGGGCCGCGCGGGGCGCCACCCAGCAGACGTAGACCGGCACACCGCTGCCCTCGGCGCGCAGGGCGGCGACCGCGTCGCGCAGCGCTGCTGCCGTCGGGGCGTCCACGGCCGCGCGCTGCAGCAGCACCGGGATCACGACGTCGACCTCGCCGGAGCGCGCGAGCACCTCGGTGACCTTCGGGTAGAGCTCCGCGTAGCGCGACCACACCGGGGTGACGTCGATCGGGTTGACCGGGCTCGCGTATGCGGGCAGCAGCGCGCGGATCTCCTCCTGCAGCGCAGGCGACAGCGCCGGCACCGTCATGCCCTCGTCGGCGAGCAGATCGGCCAGCTCCACGCCCGTGCCGCCCGAGTTCGTCACGATCCCCACCCGGGGTCCCGCCGGCAGCGGCTGCCCGTCCATGGCCCGCGCGGCGTCGAGCAGTTCCTGCCCGGACCGCACCGCGACGATGCCCGCCTGCCGGAACGCGCCGCTCCAGATCGCCTCCGAGCCGGCCAGCGCCGCCGTGTGGGATGTCGCCGCGCGGGCACCGGCTTCGGAACGTCCGGTCTTGGCGACGATCACCGGCTTGTCGGGCGTGGCCAACCTGGCCTGCTCGACGAACGCGCGCGCGACGCCGGCACCGCCGAGCGACTCCAGCAGCAGGCACAGCGTCCGGGACGCGGGATCGGTGCGCAGCTCGGCGAGCAGCTCGGCGATCGTGACGTCGCAGGTGTTGCCGGGCGCGAGGATCTTGGCGAACCGGGCACGCTCGTCGGTGGCGAGGGTGTAGATCGCCATCCCGTACGCGCCGGACTGGCTGATCAGCGAGATCCCGCCACCCCCTCGGGGCAGGCCGGCGGAGATCGAGGCGTTGAGCGGCAGGTCGCAGTTCTGGATGCCGAAGCAGTTCGGTCCGATCACGCGTACGCCGCCCGCAGCCCGGACGAGGTCGGCCTGCAGCGCCACGCCCTGCGCGCCGGTCTCCGCGAACCCACCGGAGAGCACCACCATGGCCGCGACGCCCTTGGCGGCGGCATCGGCGGCGACGGCAGGCACCGCGGCGGCGGGGACGGCCACCACGGCGAGGTCGATCTCGCCCTCGACGTCGCGCAGGGACGCCCCGCCGCGCACGGCCACGACCTCGCCGGGGAACGACTCGAGATTGCGCGCCAGCAGGTTGCCCAGCGTTCCGGGCCGGTCCGACGCGCCGACCAGCGCCACCCGGCGGGGACTGAACAGCGCGGTCAGCAGGCGCACGAC
Source organism: Pseudonocardia sp. GCM10023141 (assembly GCF_042653605.1). Lineage (NCBI taxonomy): Bacteria > Bacillati > Actinomycetota > Actinomycetes > Pseudonocardiales > Pseudonocardiaceae > Pseudonocardia > Pseudonocardia sp. GCM10023141. The sequence continues at coordinate 60,934 of NZ_JBHSIR010000002.1, read as the reverse complement.
GCGGCCCGATCGGCATGGTGGAAGTGGCGCTTCAGCTCGTCGGGCCCGAACTCGGACCGGCGCACGCCGAGCGGGTCGACCGCGCGGACCGCGGCCAGCTCCGCACCGCTCGGCGGGTGCAGCATCCCGGCGGTCAGCGCGACGTCGAGCTCGAAGCCGGTGGCCGCAGCCACGTCATCGACGCTGACGTCGGGCCACATCGCCCGCAGCCGCGCGTGCCCGTCGGGGCGGAAGTCGAAGACCCCCAGCTCGGTGATCAGCCACTGCGGGCCGCCACCGGTGTAGCCCAGCTCGCGACGGTCACCGTCCGGGGTGCGGTGGCCGATGTCGGTGAGGAAGTCCAGCTGCCGCACCAGCGTGCGCCCGGAGCGGTGCCGTGTGGTCCACACCGTGAGCGCTCCGATGGTGGCGGAGATGTTGCACCCGCCGCCACCGCCGCCGAGCTTGATCTTCGGACGCTCCGGGTCCGGCCCGATCGCGGTGACGTTGGTATTGCCGTAGGCGTCGATCTGCCCGCCGGAGAGGAACATCCGGTCCACGTCGCCACGCGTAGCGGCGTCGAAGAACTCCTCGAAGCGCATCCGGTACACCGCGTCACGGTGCAGCACGAGGTCGTTGCTGGTGGGCGGGATGAACTCCGGGTCGGGGTTCACCGCGTAGGTGGCGCCCTCCAGCAGCAGCATGTCCCGGGCGTGGGTGCGCCGCGCGACGTGCATCGCGACCTGCGCGCACGGGCTCGCAAAGCCGTGGAAGACCACCTCGCGGTCGCGGATCGTGCGCGCGAGCGCCACCACCAGCCACTCGTCGATGGTCCAGCCATGGTCTGACCCGATAGCCGTCACGTGAACAGCTCCTGCCACGTCTCGGTCGACTCCGACCAGCGCGTCAGCCGGTCCGGGGCCACGGCGGCCCGGTAGGCGGCCTCGCCCGCGTGCACGTAGCGGTCCAGGTAGGCCGTCAGCTCGGTGCCACCGGCGTTCGCGGCGGCGAGATAGGTGCCGAGATGGTCGCGGTCGTAGGCGTAGCCCGGATAGCAGGACGACGGGTGCGCCCCGAACGGCACCTCGACGACGGCCGCGACGGTGTGGGCCGGGATGACCACCCCGGCGGCGCGCACCTCGTCGGTGCTCACCATCCGGTCCACGGTGGCCACGACCGCCGCCGACGCCGCGGCGAACCGCTCGTCGAGCACGTAGGGCTGGTCCAGGTGCAGGTTGCCGTGCCGGTCACCCAGCGGGGCATGCACGAGCGCGACGTCCGGCGCGAGCGGCGGCACGGCCACCAGCTCCTCACCGGTGAACGGGCACCGCACCCGCCCGTACTCGGGGTGCAGCGCGGCCATGCCCGTGCCCTTGATCCCGCGTACGGGCAGGAACGGCAGGCCCATCTCCGCGGCCCGCAGCTGCGCGAGGATCGTGGCGCAGCAGCTCTCCCTGGCCTCGACGGCGCCGGTCTGCGCCGCGCGGCGGAAGGCGGGAGCGAGCCCGAGGTCCTGCTCGAAGCCGACGTAGCTCTCCTCGCACACCTTCACCGCGCCTGCCGCGATGAGCAGGTCCACGTCGATGCTGTGCGCCGAGCCGACCAGGTGCAGGTCGCGTCGGCCCTGGCGGACCAGCTCGCGGACCAGCGCCATCGGGAGCCGGGCGCACAGCCCGCCACCGAGCGCGACCTGCGCGCCATCACGCACCGCGGCCGCGGCCTCGGCGAGTGTCGCCCGCTTGTCGGGGGCGAGGTGGAAGCGGCTGGTTCGGGTCGTCGCTGTGGTCCGGGTCGTCATTGCGCGGTCATGCCGCCGTCCGTGGTCAGGACCGAGCCCGTCATGAACGAGGACTGCCCGCAGGCCAGGAACAACGCGACGTTGGCGATCTCCTCGGGCGCGCCGAGCCGGCCGATCGGGTACTTCAGGATGGTCTTCGCCAGCCCCGCCTCGAGGTCGCCGTCGCCGCGGGCGCGCAGCATCGGCTCCATGAGCGGCGTGTACACGGTGCCGGGGCAGATGACGTTCACGCGGATCCGCCGCGGTGCCAGATCGATCGCCATCTGGCGGGTCAGCGCGATCACGGCCCCCTTGGCGGCGCAGTAGGCAGCGAAGTTCGGGATGCCCACGAGCCCGGCGACGGAGCCCTGATTGATGATCGACCCGCCGTCGTCCATGTGCCGCAGCGCCGCGCGCGATGCCAGGAACGTGCCCTTGACGTTGATCGTCATGCAGCGGTCCCAGTCGGCCTCCTCGGCCACGGAGACCGAGCCGCTGCTGTCGACACCGGCGTTGTTGTACAGGACGTCGATGCCGCCGAACTCCCGCATCACGCGATCCATCGCCTCCTCCAGCGCGGCGGCGCTCGAGACGTCGGCAGCGATCGCGATCGCCTGGCCCTGCTCCTTCGCGATGCGGTCCGCGGTCTCCTGCGCGGCCTCGGCGCGGATGTCGATGACGGCGACCGAAGCGCCCTCGGCGGCGAACCGCAGCGCGGCCGCGGCCCCGATCCCCGAACCGGCACCGGTGACGACGGCGACCTTCCCGAACAGCGCGCTGCCGTGATGCCCGTTGGTCACAGCGAGGTCCACCCTCCGTCGACGACGAGCGCGTGGCCCGTCATGTAGCCCAGCCGGCCCGACGCCAGCAGGGCGATGGCATCGGCGATGTCGTCGGGCTGCGCGACGCGGCCCATCGGGATGTTCGACTCGACCTTCGAGCGCAGCTCTGGCACGTCGAGGCGCCACTGGGTCATCGGCGTCTCGACGAAGCCGGGGCAGACGGCGTTCGAGCGGATGCCGGCCTTGGCGTAGTCGACCGCGAGCGACTTCGCGAACATCAGCGCGGCACCCTTGGACGCGGTGTAGGCGCACCGGCCGGGGAACACGATCTGCCCGGCCACCGATGCCGTCGTGATCACATGCCCGCCGCCCTGCGCGATCATCACCGGCAACGCGGCCCGTGAGCACAGGAACGGGCCCCGTGAGTTGATCGCCTGGACCCGGTCCCAGTCCTCGACCGATGTCTCGTGGCAGACGGTCGCGGCCGCGCCTCCGGTCACGCCGGCGTTGTTGACCAGCACGTCGATCCGCCCGAAGGACTCGACGATCGTGGCGAAGGCGCGCTCGACCTGCTCGGCTTCGGAGACGTCGACGGCCAGCCCCACCCCACCGGACCCGGCCGCGGCCTTCGCCGTGTCACCGTCGATGTCGAGCACGGCGAGGGTGAACCCGTCGGCGAGCAGCCGCTCGCACGTGGCGCGGCCGATCCCGGAGCCGCCACCCGTCACGACGGCGATGCGATCCTGCGGGGGACTCGGGGGAGGGGAAGGAGCGGTCATACGGCGGCCACCAGCTTTCGTCGAGCCGCCTGCGCGGCGAGGATCAGGGGGTCGTAGACGGGCGCGTACGGAGGGGCGTAGGACAGGTCGAGCGCCGCCAGGTCGGTCACGGTCAGGCCGGCGTGCAGCGCCGTGGCGGTCACGTCGATGCGCTTGGCCGCACCCTCGCGCCCCACCAGCTGCGCTCCGAGCAGCCGCCCGCCCGCCTCGTGCACGAGCCGCACGTGCAGCGGCGTCGCGCCGGGGTAATACTTGGCGCGGCTGCGGCCGACCACATCGGTGGCGACGGCGGCCAGCCCGGCGGCGCCCGCCTGCTCGTGGGTGAGCCCGGTGTGGGCCACCTCGAGATCGAAGACCTTGACGACGGCCGTGCCCACGACACCGTCGAACGTCGCGTCCCCGCCTGCGGCGACGGTGCCGGCGACGCGCCCGGTCTTGTTGGCGGCCGGGCCCAGCGGCACGAACGCGGGAGCCCCGAGCACGCGGTGCCATGGCGCGATGCAGTCGCCCGCCGCCCACACCCCGGGCAGGCTGGTGCGCATCCGGTCGTCGACGAGCAGCGCGCCGCGGGGACCCGTGGTGGCGCCCGCGTCGGCGGCGATGCCTCCGGTCGGCACCACACCCGTGGCGAGCACCACGACGTCGGCCGCGGGCAATGGCTCGCTGCCCACCCCCAGCCGCAGCTCGACGTGCTCCCGCACGTGGTCCTCGACGCGAGCGGCGACCTCGGCGTCCAGGGTGGTCAGCACCCGGGGCAGCCGCTCCACGACGGTGACGGCGCAGCCGCGCGCATGCAGTGCCTCGGCCATCTCCAGCCCGATGTACCCGGCGCCGACGACGAGCGCGGAGCGCACGGTCCCGGCGTCGAGCAGCGAGCGCAGCGCGATGGCGTCCTCCAGCGTGCGGATCGTGAACGTCGGTCGCGGCGGACCGGGCAGCTCCGGCACGGTCGGGGCCCCACCCGCCGCCACCACGAGCGCGGTGTAGCTCAGGTCGTGCTGCGCGCCGTCCTGGACGTAGCGCACCACCCTGCGGTCCGGGTCGAGGGCGACCGCCCGTGCGTGCAGCCGCAGATCGAGCCTGCGGTGCTCGACGAACCAGCTCGCCGGGTGCGCGAGCAGCTCCTCGGCGTGCTCGACGACGCCGGAGAGGTAGTACGGCAACCCGCACACCCCGTAGGAGACGTAACCGCCCGCTTCGAGCACGACGATGCCCAGCTCGGGATCGATACGGCGCGCCGCCGACGCCGCGGACATGCCGGCGGCACCTCCGCCGACCACCACGAGTCTCCTGGGCACCTGAGGAAAGCTAGGGCCCGTGCTGTGGCGCCGGACACATCCGCGACAGCCAAAGATCTGCCGGCTCTTTGGCTGTCCGGGACGAGGCCCGCAGAGCCGCCCGGCTCGTAGCGTCTGCGGAATGTGGGATTGTCCGAGCTTCCTGCGACTGCCGGCCCGTACCTCGAAGCCGAGGTCGACCGGGCTCACCCATGTGCTCGACAAGGGCATACCGCCGGCCGCTCTGGAGGGGGTGCTCTCCTCGGGCGGCGCGTACATCGACATCGTCAAGATCGGCTGGGGCATCGGCTACGTCGATCGGGGCCTCAAACAGCGCATGGCCGTGTACCAGGACGCCGGGGTGCGGGTCTGCCTCGGCGGCACCCTGCTCGAGATCGCCGTCGCCCAGGGGAAGCTGCCCGCGCTGACCGCATGGGCGACCGGTGCCGGCATCGAGGCGCTCGAGGTGTCCAACGGGCTCGGCTGGCTCGAACCCGATCACAAGCAGCGGCTGGTCGCGGAGCTGTCGCGCGACTTCGTGGTGCTCGCGGAGGCCGGGATGAAGGACGCCGCGCTCCCGGTCGCCGCGGCCGAATGGACCCGCGAGATGACCGGCGATCTCGCGGGCGGGGCCGTCTGGGTGATCGCGGAGGGGCGCGAGTCCGGCACCGTCGGGCTCTACGAGCCGAACGGCACCGTCCGGGTCGGACTCGTCGAGGAGCTCGTCGGCGCGGTACCGGTCGAGCGGATCATCTTCGAGGCGCCGACCAAGGCCCAGCAGACGTGGTTCGTGAAGCGGTTCGGGGCCGACGTCAACCTCGGCAACATCGCGATGGACGACGTGCTGGCGCTGGAGACCCTGCGCGTGGGCCTGCGCGCCGACACCGCCCGGCTCCCGTGATCAGGGGGCTGGCGTGATCGCGGGCCTGATCCCCGAGCCGCCGCCGAACACCCGCGCGCACCCGTACCGGGGACTGTCGCTGCAAGAGGTCGACATCCCGCTCACCGAGCGGTCGATCCTGTCCTATCTGGACGGTCGGGAGGTCTACCGCCGCACCGACTTCCTGGCCCTGCGCAACGGTGCCGACGTCGCGCTCGTGGAGGTCCGCAAGGCCAGCCTGGAGCCGCTGTTCGCACCCGTCGTCGACGCACGCGTGGTCTCCGGACCCGCCGAGACGGCGTGGGTCCACGACGCGGACGTCGACGTCGGCAACGCCACCGCGCTCGCGGGCGCCTGCGTGCCCGGCGCGCTGACCACCGTCGTGCTGGGCCGGTTCGAGCACGTGAACTTCCTCCACCGGCCGCAGCCGATCCCGGTGCGGGTCACCGAGGTCGTCCCGCCGGAGCCGCCGAAGCTGCTGGAACAGGCCCGCCAGGCCGTCGCGTTCGACGAGGACCTACCGCCGGTCGAGCTGCTGCTCGACGCGGTGCGGGTCGAGGAACTCGCGGCCGCACACCCGTCGGCGCAGTACCTCCTGCCGTGCCGCGGCTCCGGCGTCGAGCTGGGAGCGGCCGAACTGTCGTTCCTCGACACCCGCCCCGCCGAGCGGGCCGACTGGCTGCTCATCGGGTGCGAGCGCTCCCTGCAGTTCCACCGCCACTTCTACGGTGACGAACCGCAGCGCGTCGACCTGTGCCCGCGGTCGCGGCCGGCCGCGGCTGGCCGCGCGCTGATGAAGTGCTGCCTGCTGGAGCGCGGCCTCGAGCTGGGGGAGCAGACGGCGGTGGTGCCGTGGGGGGCCAACCTCGACGAGGTCCGTGAAGGCCTGCGGAAGCTGCTGCTGTGACTCGCACCGGGACGGGCGCACATCTCGCCGACTCGGTGATCTACGGGCACCTGTGGACCACCCCTGAGCTGCACGGGATGTTCGACGACGAGGGGCGGACCCGCTCCTGGCTGCACATCCTCGCCGAGCTCGCCGCTGCGCAGGCGCAGGTAGGGCTCCTACCGGTCGAAGCGGCAGCAGCGATCCGCGAGCACGCCGTGGTGGAGCGCCTCGATCTCGCTGCGGTCGGCGCCGGCACCCGTGCGTCGGGGCACTCGACGCTGGGCCTGATCCGGTGCCTGCGCGAGATCCTGCCGGAGTCCGCGCGCGAGTGGGTCTACTACGGCGCCACCGTGCAGGACCTCACCGACACCTGGTTCGGGCTCGTCATGCGCCAGGTCGCCGACATCGTCGACGCCGGGCTGGCGCGGTGCGAGGCGGCCGCCGTGGAGCTGGCCGTCCGACACCGCGACACGCTGATGTGCGGTCGGACGCACGGCCAGCCGGGGCTCCCGATCACGTTCGGCTTCAAGGCGGCGGTCTGGGTGGCGGAGCTGCGCCGCCACCGCGCCCGGCTGGCACAGGTCCGGCCGCGGTGCGAGGTCGTGCAGCTCGGTGGCGCGCTGGGCACGATGGAGTTCTGGGGCGATCCGGCGCTGGACCTGCTCGCGGCGTTCGCCGCCAACCTGGGGCTCGGCGTCCCCGAGACGCCGTGGATCACCGCTCGGGACGGCGTCGTGGAGTTCGTGGCGCTGCTGGCCATGACGGCCGGCACCCTCGCCAAGATCGGCAACGAGATCTTCGAGCTGCAGCGCCCGGAGATCGGCGAGGTCGGGGAGCCGATCATCGAGGGCACCGTCGGCAGCATCACGATGCCGCACAAGCGCAATCCCGAGCTGTCGGAGCACCTGGACACGCTCGCCCGGATCGTCCGCGCCGATGCCGGCGTCGCGCTGGAGGGCATGGTCGCGCTGCACGAGCGCGACGGGCGCAGCTGGAAGGCGGAGTGGCTCGTGCTGCCGGAGGCCAGCCAGCTCACGGGCGCGGCGCTGGAGTTCGCCGCCCGGCTGCTGGAGGGCCTGCGCGTCGATGCCGTCCGGATGCGCGCGAACCTCGACGCCCACCGCGGCTACCTGGTCTCCGAGCCGATGATGCGGGTGCTCGCCGGGCGGATCGGCAAGCACGCCGCGCACGAGGCGGTCTACGGCGCCGCGATGGCCGCGCTGGCCGACGGTGTCGACCTCGGCGACCGCCTGGTCGCCGACGGCCTGCTGGACGCGTCCGAGGTGGCGGCCGTGTCGGACCCGGCGGCGGCACTGGGCGCGGCGACGGTGTTCGTGGACCGGGTCGTCGGCGCGTGAGGGCCAGCCTGCTCGCACAGCCGCGCGTCGCGCTCGCCACGCTGCCGACGCCGCTGCTCCCGGCCACGCGGCTCTCGGCCGCGGTGGGCGCGGAGATCTGGTTCAAGCGCGACGACATGACCGGGCTCGGCCTGGGCGGCAACAAGGTCCGCGGCCTGGAGTTCCTCATCGCCGACGCGCAGCGACAGGGGTGCGACTGCGTGGTGACGGGCGGCGGCCCCGGGTCGAACTGGGCGATGCTCGCCGCGGTCGCGGCGCGCCTGCACGGCATGGACACCGTGCTCGCCTGCTACGGCGATCCGGTGCCGGCCGTCGGCAACATGGCGCTGGCCCGGGCCGTCGGTGCCGAGATCCGGTTCACCCGCGACACCGACCGGGCCTCGGTCGACACCGCCGTCGCCGCCATTGCCGACGAGTTGCGCGCCGCCGGCAGGCGGCCCTACCCGCTGGGCCGCGGCGGGGCCACCGCCGTCGGCGCGCTGGGCTACGCCGCGGCGAGCGTCGAGCTCGCCGAGCAGCTCCGCGCGGCCGGGCTCGCCGCCACCGAGCTGTGGACGGCGACCGGCTCGTGCGGCACGCAGGCCGGGCTGCACGCCGGTGCTGCCTGGCTGCGCGCCGCGTACCGCGTCGTTGGCGTGACGGTGAGCAGGCCCGCCGCCGAGTGCACGGCGCGGGTTCTGGAGGTGGCCGCCGAAGCAGGGCGCCTGCTCGGCTCGGCGGCGCCCGTGCCCACCCCGGTCGTCGTCGACGGCTGGATCGGCCCGGGCTACGGCTACCGGAGCGCGGCGGGCGAGGCCGCCGCGGCGCTCGTGGCGCGCACCGAGGGGGTGTTCCTCGACCCCGTCTTCGGGGCCAAGGCGATGGCAGCGCTGCTCGCTGCCGCCGGTTGTGATGCTGGTCCGGTCGTGTTCCTCGTGACCGGCGGCGCACCGACCCTCTTCACGACGGCACCCCTTTGTCCGCCGGGGATCAATTCGGGAGCCGAACCTATCTCGCCGAGACACACTGCCGGCGGGGACGGGAGCGGTATCGTCGTCGACGACGAAAGGGCTCAAGGATGAGCGTCCACGCCGACACCGCTGATCGCTACGTCGAGCTGGCGCTCGAATCCGCACTGCTGCGCGTCGCCGACCATGTCGGCGTGTTCTACCGTGGCGACGCCGAACGCGATGCCTTCGTCGTCCCGCTCGTCTCCGCGGCGCTCGCCGCCGACTGTGGCGTGATCTATGCCTGCGACGGTCCCACCCCCAAGCGGGTGGCCGCGCAGCTCGCCGGATCGAGCCCCGGCCTCCAGGCTGCGCTGGCCCGCGAGCAGGTGCGGATCGTGGCCTCGGGCGAGGTGTACCTCGCCGGCGGGAGCTTCGACCCCTCCCACACCGTCGGCTTCTACACCGATGCGCTCAACGGCAGCGTCGCTCGCGGCTATCCCGTCACCTGCGTGATCGGCGAGATGAGCTGGAGCCTGCGCGGCTGCCCCGGCACCGAGCGGCTGCTCGAGTACGAGGCGCGCTACGCCGAGGAGTTCGACGCTGCACCCGCGATCACGCTCTGTCTCTACGATCTGGAGAAGACCAGGGGCGAGCAGCTGTTCGACCTGCTCCGTTTGCACAACCGCGTCGTGCTCAACGGCATCGAGATGCAGAACCCCTGCGTCGACCCGCGGCTGCTGCTCGGCGGTTCCGGTCCGCGTCCCTGATCGGCCGTGCCCTCGATGAGACCCGACACGCTCGCCGCCGCCGGCACGCCGTCCGGTGCGCTGATGTCCGCGACGTTGATGCAGGAGACTGTCTCGGGGCTCAATGCCGTCGTCATGCTCGGGTCGTTCATGCATGCGGCCCCGACCGCCGAGCACACCGCGGAGCTCGCAGCGGGTGGTCTCGCGGCCGTCACCAGGCTGCCGCTGGCCGCCGTCGCGTGGTACGCCGAGGGTCCGGACGGGCCGCTGACGGTGGCCGGCCGCTGCGCGGGCGAGCCGGGGATCTCCGCACAGGTCGCCACCACCCTGCGCCGGCTCGGCCCGCAGCTCAACGTGTTCCGCCCCAGCCGGCGCGACGGCGACGACATGCCACGGGCGCTGCGCCGCAACGGCGTGGAGTCGCTGCTGGCGCTGCCCTTGCGGGTGTCGACGGAGTCGCTCGGGTTCCTCCTCGTCGGGGGTCGCCGCGACGCGATCCCCGAGGACCTCACGCTCGTGCAGGCGCTGGGCGCGCAGACCTCCACCGCCCTCTACGTCGCTCGCATCCGCGAGTCGGAGGAGCGTCGGGTACGGGAGCTGGGCGACCTCGCCGCGGAGCTGCGCACGCAGGGCGAGCTGCTGGCGCGGGCCCTGCACCTGCAGGAGGAGCTCATCGCGCTGGTGCTGCGCGGCAAGGACGCCCGCACGATCGTCGAGCATCTCGCCGAGCGGCTCGGTGCCCCGGTCTGGCTGCTGGACGCCGAGCGGCGCGCGATCGCCCATGCGAGCGGCGGCCCGGAGCAGGCGGCGGCACCGCTGCGCGAGTCCGAGCTCGACCGGGTGCTCGGGGGCAACCACCCCGACCACGACCCTCGTTCCGTCGAGGTCGCCACGGCCGCGGGAGTGGCCAGGTTCCTGGTGCAGAGCGTCGCGACCGACCGCGAGATCTTCGGCTACCTCATGGTCGGGTCGACCGCGCTGGGCCCCGTGGACCGCACGACGTTCCAGGGCGGCCGGCTGGTGCTGGCGTTGCGGCTGCTGATCGAGCGCAGCGTCGCCGAGGCCGAGGAGCGCCTGGGCCGTGACCTCATCCAGGACGCGATGCTGCGCAGCGGCGACGGCGCGACGCGAGCCGGGCTGGCCGTCCGGCTCGGCTACGAGGACGACGGTCCTGCGGTCGTGCTCGTCATGCGGGTCGAGCCCGGGGGGACCACGGCCACCGAACGCGGCAGGCGGCGGGGGTTCGCGCTGCTGCGCGAGGAGCTGCGCGGCAGCAGCCGCGGGCTGGCCGGGATGATCGGCAGCGACATCGTCGCGGTCATGCGCCCGGCGACCGTCCACGGATGCGCCAAGCGTTTTCTCGAACGGGTGACGGCCGCCGTGCCCGGGATGGACGTCGCGGTCGGGCTCAGCGATGTCCGTCCGGGGCTCGGCGAGCTCGAACCCGCCTTCCGCGAGGCGCAGGTCGCGGTCACGATGGCGCAGCGTTGCCCGGCCCGGCTGCTGCGCTTCGCCGATCTCGGGCTGCACCGGATCCTGTTCGACGTCGGTCACGTCGATCGCGTCGACGACCACATCGAGCGCTGGATCGGGCCGCTGCTGCGTTACGACGCGGACAACAGGGCGCGCCTTGTCGAGACGCTCGGCTGCTTCCTCTCCGGCGACGGGCACCAGGGCACTGCCAAGCGGCTGGCGATCCACCCGTCCACGCTGAAGTACCGGCTGGGCCGGATCCGCGAGGTGCTCGGCGTCGACTTCGCCCACCCCGAGGTGCGGTTCAACATCGAGCTGGCGCTGCGGCTGGCCGACGGCCTGCGCACCTTGGAGGAGACCTGAGCGCGATCCGGCACCGGCCCTGCGATCCCCGGACGCGGCGGCACGCGCACGCGACATGAGGCCAGCACCCCGGATCCACCCCTACCCCGGATCCATTCGCCCCTCGCGGATCGCCAGGATCTTGAGGGCGAGCTGCGCGTTGAAGCGGTCGGCCTGGCGGGCCACCGCGATGCCGCTCAGCGTCTCGATCCGGCCCAGCCGGTAGCTCATCGTCTTGGGGTGCACGCACATCGCCTCGGCGGCTCGCTGCACGTGGCCGTCGCAGCGCAGGTAGGCCGCCAGCGTCTCGACGAGGTCGGCGTCGTGCTCGCGATCGTAGGCGATCAGCACGCCGAGCTGCTGCTCGACGAACCGGTCGAGGTCCTCGCCGCTGGCCGGTTCCAGCAGGAACTGGACCGCGCCGAGATCCTCGAAGACGGCAACCGGAGCGTCCGGGGGGCGGGTCGCCGCCATCGCATACCGGGCCTGCCGGCCGGCCACCGGGTAGCCGGCGATCGAGCGCACTGCCGCGCTCACCCCGAGGGAGAGCTCGCGGTCGAGGTCGGCGCCGAGCCCGCACAGCTGGGAGCCCAGGCGGCGCAGCCGCGCCGCCGGTCCGTCGGGCACCAGCACCGCCAGCGTCTCGCCTCGCCAGCCCATCGGTGGCCGGGTGCGTCCGGACGCGAGCAGGCCGACCGCGCGCCGGACCAGCTCTGTGCGCACGTGGTCGACGTGTTCGGGCGTGCTCGCGCGCCGTCCCCGCGACGTGGCGGCCGCGGACAGCAGGATCACCCTGGCCGTGGGGGGCAGTTCCCGGCCGAGCTGACGGCTGCGCACCATCGCGTCGGTACGGTCGACGATCCGCCCGTCGAGCAGGTCCCAGACGAACTCCGACTCCAGCCTGCGGCCCGCGCCCGCCACGGCGTCCTGGCGCGAGAGCAGCAGCGCGCACGCCACGGCGGCCTGCTCGGCCGCCACCACGTCCCGCGTCGCGGCCGGGAGCCGCGTCGCGACCGCCAGCTCGCCCCACGTCAGCCCGACCGACCGCACGGCCGTGGCGATGGCGTGCCGGCCGGCGTCGTCCGGCCCGAGCAGGACGGCCTCCGCGCCGAGCGCCTCAGTCGACGTGCGGTCGGCCGCCATCAACCCCGCCAGCCAGCCACCCGCGCCGACGACGGTACCTTCCGTACCGACGAATCGGACCTCCTGGTCGGTGATGCTGTGCAGCACCTCCACGATGGACTCGAGGTCGGCCCCGTCGGTGACGACCGTCACGAGCCGCTGGTGGATCTCCAGCGCCTGCCGGGCCTCCTCGTAGCGCTGCGACAGCTCGGCGTTGGCCGCGAGCAGCTGCGTGGACAGGTCGCGCAACCGTTCGTCGTCGACGGCCCGTTGCACGCCGAGCGCGGCGAGGTCGGCGAGCGTCGCGATGAGGTCGACGTCGTCGTCGGTGAACAGCGACCGGCGCCGGCGCCACGCGGCGATCACCCCGGTGCGGTCCTCGCCCACCCGGATCGGAGCGCCGATGCACGCCTGGCTGCCCTCCGCCGACCCGATCGGCAACAGCGCCGGGCTCACCACCGGGTCGGTGGTCCAGTCCTCGGATCGGTAGATCTCGCCGGTCGCGAAGACGTGCCCGACCATGCTCTCGCCCCTGGCCAGCCGCAACCGGGCGGTGCCGACGGACCGGTGCCCCACGACGGCCTTGGTCTCCACGTGCTCACCGTCGGGCGTCGCGAGGAACACCGCCGCGATCTCGGCGCGCAGCACGTCGGCCGTCGCCGTGGCGAGGCCGAGCAGCATCTCCTCGCGATCGCCCGCGGCGAGCAGCCTGCGCGCGACCGCGTAGAGCGCCGAGAGCGTGTCGGCGGCGCGCCGGGAGGCCGTCGCGGCCAGCGCGGCGAGCACGCGCAGCTCCTCGAGCTGATCGGCCGATGGCCCGTCACCGTCCCACCAAACGACCAGATCGACCTCGCCCTGCACTACCAGCGACGCGATCGAGAGCAGGCCCGAGCGCGTGACGCCCTCGGCGAAGCGCCGGTCCGGCAGGTCCAGCTCCGGCCCGCTCACGGCCAGCGCGAGCGCGCCTGCCGGCTGCCAGCCCACCACCGCGGCCCCGCCGGCCCCGGTGAGCGCCCTCGCCGTGCGGGTCAGCACGGCGAAGACGCGGTCGGTGCCCCCGGCCCCCGCCTCCAGGATGCGCAGGCAGGAGTCCGCCAGGTTCGCGTGGCGCTTTGCGGACATCCCGCCATCTTCGTGCACGCAAGGGGCGATCGGGGCGCGATCCTCGATCAGAGGTGCACGAGCTTCGCCTTGCCGGCCCGCAACCGGGACAGCTGGACGAAGTGCTCGGGGTTGAGGAACAGCTCGTTCATCCACCCCAGCGAGTCGATCGTGAGACCCTCCGGGCGGTGGATCAGGTGGTCGAGGTACTGGAACGCGTCCTTCGCCCCGTAGCCGACGTGGTGAGCGCCCAGCACCTTGCGCGTCTCGCCGTCGACGACGAGCTTCTGGAAGCCTGAGAGCTCCGGCTTGCTGAAGGCGTAGAGCATCGTGCCCTCGGCGCACGGCAGCGGGAGGTTCGGGGTGTCGAGCCCCTCGACGTAGGGCGGCATCTGGATGATGATCACTTCGTCATGGGCGGCGCGCGCCTCGGCCTCGGTGAGCCCCACCCAGGTCACCTCGTAGGTGGTGTGCAGGAAGTCGGGGAACTCGGTGAAGTCGAACTCCAGGTCCTCGCCCATGATGTTGCGGGCGGCCGTCACGCCGGACTTGCGGGCCTTGAACATCTCCATCGGGCCGTCGATCATGTCGCCGATCGCGTAGACGCCGGGCACGTTCGTCTGCATCCGCTTGTTCGCGACGACCCGACCGGTCGGGCCGACCTCGATCCCGAGCGCCTCCTGCGCCTGGGCGAAGTTGGGCCGCTCCCCGGTGCCGAGAAACACGAAGTCGGTCTCCAGGTCGACCTGCTCGCCGCTCGCCAGCCGCACGGTCACGCTGCTGACGGTGCCGTTCGTGCCGTTCACCGAGATCGGCACGGCTTCCTCGAGGATGGTCATCCCGCGCTTGCGCATGCCGCCGACGACGTACTGCCGCAGGTCCTCGTCGACGTGGTGCAGCGCCTTGGTGCGCATCAGCGGCGAGCGCGAGACGATCGTGGTGTCGCAGCCGGTGGCCTGGAAGAACGAGCCGTACTCCATCGCGACCTTGCTACCACCGATGATCACGCACTTGGTGGGCTCGTAGTCGAGATCCTCGACGAGGCTCACGAAGTCGTAGACGCCGCGCAGGTCGAGGCCGGGAATGTCGGGGTTGACGGGGCGAGCGCCCATCCCGAGCACCAGGTTGCGGGCCCTGAACGTGCGCCCCGCCGCCGTCACCGTGTTCTTGTCGATGATCGTGGCGCGGGCGTTGAGGATGTACTCGACGTCGAGCTGCTCCTTGGTCTGCCAGTTCATGAACGCGTGCGCGCTGCCGCGTCCGGCGAGGAACAGCTTGACCAGGTCGAGGATGTTGGCCCGCGACGCGTCGAACTTGGGGAAGAACAGCTCGTCGGAGAACCACCGCATCCGGTCGAGCTCCTCGGCCGCCTCGGAGAACAGGTGATGCGGGACGCAGGCCTGGTGGGGGCACGAGCCGCCGAGGAAGGGCCACGCGTCGATGATGAGCGGCCGTCCGCCCATGGCCTTCATGTAGGCCGAGCCGAACCGGCCACCGGCACCGCCCCCGACGAAGATCGCGTCATAGACCGGGTTCTCGTCGCGTTCGAGGTTGAACAGCGGCTCCGAGTCGGGGTCGGCGAGGGACTGCTCAATCAGCTCGTTCCACTCGCCGAGGTTGAGGTGCTGGTCACGGATGTCCATGAGTCCACCGTTCTGGCCGTCAATGAGTCCCTTCGACGGTAGACACGGCGGCCGCAGCTGGCTTCACGTCTGCGGATGACATCTGACGGATACGTTGTCCGTCCCGGATATGCTCCGCCCGCCCGCCCAGTGCGAGGATCTTGCAGGCCAGCTGGATGCGGAAGCGATCTTCTTGATCATCCAGGCGTAGCCCGGTCAGATCGGTCATGCGCTGTATCCGGTAGGACACCGTGCGGTGGTGGATGCACAGCAGCGCCGCGGTGCGGCGTGTGCTGCAGCCGGCGTCGAGATGCGCCGACAGCGTCGCGAGCAGCACACTGCCGTGCTCGGCGTCGTACTCGATCAGCGGGCCCAGCTGGCGGTGGGCGAACTCGTCGAGGTCCGCGCGAGAGGTCGGGGCGAGGAGGAACTGCAGCACCCCGAGATCCTCGAAGACGCCAGGCTCGCCGTCCGGGCCGACGGCGGAGCGGGCCAGCTGCGCCTCCCGCCAGCCATCGGGGAACCCGATCATCCGCTCGACGTTGCCGCCCACGCCGACGGCGGCGCCCAGCCCGTCCGGCCAGCGGATCCCGGACAGCGTCGCGGCGAGCCGGCGCGTACCGGCGAGGCCGTCGCCGCGTCCGTCGGGGACCACAGCGGCGAAGACGTCGGCCCGCCGGGCGAGCACGGTACCGCCGAAGCCGGCGGCGTCGAGCCGCTGGGCGATGAGCCGCCCGCAGGCGGCGCGGGTGCGCTCGAGCAGCTCGGGATTCCAGCCCCGCGACGTCGACGGGTCGGCGAGCCCGTCGATCTGGATCGCGACGACCCGTGCGGGCAGGGCGAAGCCGAGCCCGAGGTGCCGGGCCCGCACCACGGCCTGCGCGGCGTCGGGCAGCCGTCCGTCGAGCAGGTCCCACACGAACTCCGACTGCACCCGCCGGTTCGCCGCCACCGCTGCCTCGGCCCTTGCCAGCAGCAGCGCGCACACCACCGCTGCCTGCTCGGCGGCAAGGGTGTCGGCGTCCGTCGGCGGGGCATCGAGGCAGAGCGCGAGGTGGCCGAAGGTGATCCCGGCCGTGCGGACGCGCGTCAGCAGGAGCGGTGATCCGGCATCGCCCCGGGGGACCGCGGCCACCACCTGCGCGGCCAGCTGTGCCCCACGCGGGTCGGCCGCGCCGCGGCCGGCCGCCGCGAGCAGCCGCCCCTCATCGGTGACGAGGGCGGCACGGCATCCGATCAGCTCGCTGACGGCGCGCACGACGGCACCGACGTCCTCGCCCTCCATCGCGATGCGGGTGAGCTCGGAGTACACGTGCAGGGTCTGCTCGGCGGCCTCGTGGCGGGCCTGCGCCGCCCACCGCGCCTGCTCGGACCGCTCCAGCCGGCCCCGCAGTTCCTGGTGCGCGCCGGCGTTGTGGATCGCTCCCGCACTCAGCTCGGCCACCGCGGCGAACAGGCTCTCGTCCGCGTCGGTGAACGCGGCCCGGCGCCGGCGCCACGCGCACAGCACGCCGATGGCCTCGCCGTCCCACCGCAGCGGGGTGGCGATGGCGGCGCAAGTTCCCTCCACATCGGACAGTGCCATGAACTCCGGGGCCGACCGGGGATCGGTCGAGTAGTCGTCGATGCGCTCCGGCCGGCCCGACGCGAACACCCGGCCGGCAAGGCCCTGGCCGATCTTGATCCGCAACCGGCCCGTGTCGAGCTTGGTGTTGCCGATGGCGCAGCGCATCTCGATCGCGGCGCCGCTCGCGTCGCGCAGCAGGACCCCCGCGATCTCGGCGTGCAGCAGGTGCGACACGGCATCGGCGACCGCGACGAGCACCTCGTCGGGCTCGAGGCTGGTGACGACGCGGGCGGCGAACCGGCGCAGCGCCGTGTCCGGGGCCCGATCGCTGCCGGCCCAGCCGATCAGATCGGCCAGCGCGTGCAGCGACTCGAGGTCGGAGCTCTCGAACCCGATCGGCGCGTCCCGCGCGACGACCAGGTCGGTGCGCGGATCCACCGAGACCGCGGCAAGCTGGCAACCGCCGGCGCGGCTGGCTCCTTCCGGTGGTCGCGACAACAGGATGCTCCCGATGTCGCCGCATTCGGCGAGCACCCCGGCGCAGCCGTCCTGCCAGCGCACCAGCGCCGCGGCGTCGGCGCCGAGGATGGGCCGGGCGGCCGTGACGGCGACCTCGGCCACCGCCCGCGACCCCGTCGGCACGGCCGCGGCGAGATCGACGATCAACCGCGACCAGCGCACCCTGGCGCGCTCGGACCGCGCGCCTTCTCGTGCCGTCGCGCTCCGCATGGCAGCCATGCAAGCACCGCCGAGTGCCCCCGCGGGACGTCTCGGATGGACAGACTTCCCCGTCCTGTGTGTCCGGGTGGCGCAACCCCGGGGCCATTGGGCCACCCGGGCAACGGTGGGCCGTCAGGATTTCCCGTCTGCACATGGGCCGGCGAAATCCGGGCTGCTTGCATGGCCCGCATGACCGCTTCGATTCTCGACATCAGCGTGGACTTCCCGGGGACGGGCCTGCTGCGCCCGATCTCCGACGCCGAACGTGCGGCTTACGCGCGAGACGGCGCCGCCATCGTCAAGGATGTGATCCCGCAGGACTGGGTGGTGTTCATGCGTGACGCCGTGACGCGGCTGATCGAGCAGTCCGACCCGTCCTCGCAGAACTACGCCGACGACGGCGACCCGCGCTTCTTCTCGCTCACCTTCCCGTGGATGTTCGACGACGCCTTCAAGGCGTGGGCGATCCACGGTCCACTGAAGGACGTCGCCCGGCAGGTCATGACCGACGCCCGCAGCGTCAACTTCTTCTACGACCAGATCTTCGCCAAGGAGCCGGGCGCGACCAAGGCCACGCCATGGCATCAGGACCTGCCCTTCCTGCCGGTGAAAGGGGACCAGCAGATCCGGATCTGGGTGCCCTTCGACACCGTGACCGCAGAAGGCGGCGCGGTGCACTACCTGCGCGGTTCGCACCAGTGGGGCGTGATCTACCACCCGGTCGGCTTCAAGAACATCCCGATCATCACCGACACGTACAAGAACTCACCGTATGAGGACATGCCCGACTTCCAGGCCGACTACGACAAGTACGACTGGCTCGTCGCGGAGGCCGAGCCGGGCGACCTGCTGCTGCACCACCCCCGCACGGTGCACGGCTCGCTGGGCAACCGCACGCAGAACTACCGGCGCGCGATCACCAGCTTCTACGTCGGTGACCAGGCCACCTGGAACCCGCACGTGGCGAACATGTTCAACAACAAGAGCCTCACCGGTCACGTCACCGCGCCCGACCTGGAGCCCGGCGGACCGATCGACTGTGCCATGTTCCCGCGCGTCTGGCCCTGACCGGGGCCACATCCGGGCAACAGGAGTGCGGCCGATTTGGTCGGACGGACATTCCCCTCGTCGGCGGCCGATGGTTCTGTGCACCGGCCGGATGCACCGAAGCAAGGAGGCGATATGCGCGTCGGAAACCAGGAGATGTTGCTGCCGACCACGATGGTCGGGAAGTATCCCGAGCCGCGGTGGTGGAAGGGGCAGGCGTTCGCACGCTATCCGGGGCGGCCGGGGAAGGTCGTGTTCGACGCCATCTCCGAAGAGTCCTACAACGACGTCATCCAGTGCATCGCCCGTGACCAGGAACGGGTGGGCCTCGACGTCGTCGCCGACGGGCGCGTCTTCGACGGCGAGGACTCCTACGGCCAGCTGCTCTACCACTACATCGAGCGCCTCACCGGCTACGAGCTCGACGGTCCCAACCTCGCGGTGCCGATCTACAGCATGCTCTACGCGCCGACGTGCGTCGGTGAGGTGCGGCGCCGCTACCCGTTCCACGTCGAGACGCTCAAGGCGATGCGCCGCTCCACCGACCGGCCGATCAAGATCTCCTACACCGGGGTCGGTGCCATGACCGCCGCGACCAACAACCTGTACTACGCCGACATCAAGGAGCTCGGGCTGGCGCTCGCCAAGGCGATCAACGAGGACCTCAAGGAGCTGGCCGGGATCGGCGTCGACGTCATCCAGCTCGATGAGTTCGTCTGGCCCTACGGGATGGGTGACTGGGAGATCGACTGCCTCAACGCCGCGATCAAGGACGTCGACGCGCAGATCTGGCTGCACGTCTGCTGGGGCAACCTCGGCCCGTCACCGGCCTACCTGCCCTACGAGGGCGACGATGCGCACAAGGAGCTCGGTGTCTACGACGTGGCCAGGCGCCCTCGCCACGCCACCGACACCACCGAGCGGGCCCGCAACATCTTCCCGAAGGTACTCGGCGCCGACATCGACGTCCTCAATTACGAGGTCGGCCGCGTCGGGCCCGACGACCTGAAGCCGTTGGCCGACAACAACTGGACCAAGCCGTTCGTGGCGGGCGTGATCGACGTCAAGAGCGTGGTCGCCGAGACCGCAGAGGAGGTGGCAGACCGGATCCGGGCGGTCATGGAGTACGTCCCGATCGAGCAGCTGGGCGTCACCACCGACTGCGGTCTGCCGAACCTCAAGCGGTGGATCGCGCAGACGAAGCTCACTGCGCTCGTGGAGGGTGCGGAGATCGTCAGGGCCGAGCACTCGGGCAGCTGATCGTGCCGGTGGTCAGGGCCGGACCAGGCCGTCCGCCCTGGCCACCACCTCCGCCTCGGCGGCGGTGAAGGCGGCGAGCCGCTGCGCCGCCGCAGCCGCCGCCGCCTCGGCAACGCCGATGCTCTCCTTCGCCATGGTGCGCACCACCTCGGGTGCGGCCCCGCCCTGTACGACCCTCGTCCGCACGATCGACCGCGGGTCCAGCACCTCGGCGAGGTCGGTCCCGGTCAGCCCCAGCGTCGCGCCGGTGAGCCGCTGCGCCTCCGCGTCGAGCATGGCCCCCGTGATGTCGATGCCGCGCAGCCCGGCATCGGCCGCCCGCTGCACGCAGGCTCCGACCAGCTCGTACGCGGTGCGGTAGTCGACACCGTGCTGGGTCATGACGTACTCGGCGAGGTCGGCGGCCTGCGAGAACCCCGACTCCAGCACCTCCTGCATGCGCTCGGCGTGCACGTCCAGGCCGCCGACGACGCCCGCCATCAGCCGGGTGGCCCGCGTGGCCATGTCGAGCGCGCGCGGCACCTCGCCGTAGGCGAAGATCAGGTTGTCGCTGCGCGCGGACGGGGTCCGCGACACCGTCAGCATGCCGGTGAGCCTGCCGATGAGGATGCCGGCCTCGCCGCGCACCATCGTCAGCGCATAGGGGTTGCGCTTCTGCGGCATCAGCACGCTCGTGCGGGTGTGCCGGTCGGCGAGGCTGACATAGCCGAACTCGCTGCTGCTCCAGATCTCGAGGTCCTCCGCGAGCTTCGACAGCAGCGTCACCAGGCCGGTCGCGGAGCTGAGGAGCCCGATCAGCCCGTCGGTCTGCCACATCGCGTCGCGGGTGTGCTCGATGACCCCGTCGAAGCCCAGCACCCCGGCCATCCCGACCCGGTCGCGCGTGAGCATGCTGCCGTTCACCCCGCCCGCACCGGCCGGGCTCCGGTTGACCCAGTCCAGGTGCGTGGTCAGCCGGTCGATCTCGCGCAGCACGGGAGGGACGAACGACAGCACGTAGTGGCCGAAGGTGGACGGCTGGGCGTGCTGCAGGTAGGTCTGGTCGGCCATGAACGTCTCGGCGTGGTCACCGGCCAGCTCGCCGGCCGCCTCCGCGAACCCGGTCGCGGCGTCGATCAGTGCGACCGCGTCGCGGCGCAGCCGCAACCGCATGGCGATCCGCACGGCCTCGCGCCGCGGCCGTCCCGCATGCAGCCAGCCGGCCTCGCGCCCGATCTGCGCGGCGAAGCGCCGCTCACGGCAGTTGTACATCTCTCCGTTCGTGGGGTCGTAGCCGAAGTCCTCGGCCGGGGTGCGCGTCGCCTCCAGCAGCACGCCGAGCAGGCGACGGGCCGCGACATCGGGGATGACCCCGTCCTCGCGCAGCATGAGGACGTGCGCGAGATCGGCGATGTTGAGGCCGTCGTGCAGCAGCGGGGCATCGGCGACCTCGACGGCGAACCCCGCGTCGATCAGTTCCTGCGCGTAGCGGCCGCTCACAGTTCGGCAGCCAGCTTCGCGAGCAGCGAGCGGGTCCGGGCCCTGCTGGCGGCGGGATCGTCCCCCGCGGGGAACACCACCGGCCACAGCTCGGTGACGCCGGCGTCGGCGTAACGGCGCAGCTGCTGCTCGACGGTCGACTCGTCCCCGATGATCGCGAGCTCGCCGACCGCGGACACGCCCTCGCGGGCATACACGCGCTGGTAGTTCTCGAGGCCGTTGTAGCGGCCGAACCGGTCCTCCGTGGCCCGCCGGGCGTCCCCGACGTCGTCGGTGACCGCGACAGGCAGGCCCGCGACCAGCCGGGGGGCCGGCCGGCCGGCGGTCTCGGCCGCCGCTCGCAGGGTCGGCGCGATCACCTCGGCGATGGTGCGGGGTCCGGCGAGCCAGGTGACGACGCCGTCGGCGAGCTCGCCCGCCGCCCGCACCATCTGCGGCGACAAGCCTCCCACCAGCACCGACACCGCCGAGGTGCCGGGCACGGTGAAGCCGCCGTGCACCCGGTAGTGCTCGCCGTCGAAGTCGACGGCATCGCCGTTCAGGAGCGGGACGAGCACCGAGAGGTACTCGCGCATGTGGGCCGCCGGTCTGGCGAACGCCATCCCGTGCAGGCCCTCGATCACCGGCCGGTGCGACACCCCGACCCCGAGCGTCAGCCGGCCACCGCAGAACGCCTGGGCGGTGGCCGCCTGCTGCGCGAGCGCGAGCGGATGCCGCGGATAGGTGGGGACGACGCCGACCCCGAGCTCGATCCGCTCGGTGGCCTGACCGGCGACGGCCAGCGTGGTCAGTGCGTCGACGGCGCGGGAGAAATGCACGGTCCACGCCGACCGGAAGCCCTCGCGCTCCCCCTCCACGGCCTCGGTCACAACCCCCGCCGGCGAGCTCGGGTTGCCGAGTACGTCGCCACCGATGTTCACAGCGATGCGCATGGTCCTCAGGGTCGGCCAGCCGCGAGGCCGCGGGCTATGTCCGGTGGGGACGAACCCGCGCCGATCTGTTGGCCCGCCGGGTGATGCCCCGGCGGGCCTGCCGTGGCGCAGGAGGTTGACGGTTCTCGTCGCCCGATCTGCTGCCCGACCAGCACCCTGCACCTCGTCGAGTGCGGCGACGCACCGGGCCGGTGACTACGCCCACCCGCCCATGCGGGCGATCTGCTCCAGGATCGGCACCGTGGTCGGTCGCGGCGCGGCGATCGTTGCCGATGCCCGTTCCGCCGGCGCTCCACTCGGCGGGGCGCTCTCGGCACTGATCGCGGGCAGCGCCCCGTACCACCGTTCGATCTGCACGAGCGTGCGACTGCCGGTGCAGCCCTGCGCGAGCCGGGACGTCCCGACGTCGCGGGTGAGGACGTTGACGTTGCCCGCCGCGCACAGCACGGGGTCGACGCCGTCGACGGGGGAGAACCACGCCCCGGTCGACATCTGCACGACGCCCGGCACCAGCCCGGCGTCGATCCGCACGCCGGCGAGGCAGGCGCCGCGGTCGTTGAACACCCGCACCACCTCCCCGTCGGTCAGGCCGCGCTGCCGGGCGTCCTGCTGGTGCATGCGCACGGGTTCCCGGCCCGCGACCTTGCCGGCGCGGCTGTGCGGGCCGAAGTCGAGCTGGCTGTGCAGCCGCGTCGCGGGGTTGTTGGCCAGCAGGACCAGCGGGAACGCGGCGACGCGGGCGGACCCGTGCCACTCCTGCGGCGGCAGCCAGACCGGGTGACCGGGACAGTCCGGGTAGCCGAACGCGGCGACGGTCGGTGAGTGCAGCTCGATGCGGCCGCTCGGTGTGGCCAGCGGATGACCGGCCGGGTCGGCGCGGAAGTCGCCGAGCAGCACCGCGGGCGGCGGGACGTCGATCGCGATCCGGCCGGCCCGCCAGAAGCTGTCGAAGTCCGGAGCGCGGTGCGGGCCGTAGGCCTCCCGCCAGCCCTCGTAGAGGTGGCGCAGCCAGCCCTCGGGGTCGCGGCCATCGGTGAACGTCTTTCCGACGCCGAGGCGGTCCGCGAGGTCGGAGAAGATGGCGTAGTCGTCGCGGGCCTGCGCGTACGGGACCGAGGTGTGCTGCATCGCCGTCAGGTACGGGTCGGTGCGGGAGGCGCCGATGTCGTCTCGCTCGAGCGTGACGGTGGCCGGCAGGACGACGTCGGCGTGCCGCGCGGACGCGGTCCAGTACGTCTCGTGCACCACGATCGTCGCTGCCGCGCGCCACGCCGAGCGCAGCCGCGCCAGGTCCTGATGGTGGTGGAACGGGTTGCCGCCGCACCAGTAGACGAGCTCGATCCGTGGGTAGCGCAGCCGGCTGCCGTTGTAGTCGTACTCGCCACCGGGGTCGAGCAGCATGTCCGCGATCCGTGCGACCGGGATGAACTCGCGCACCGGGTTCGTCAGCTGCGGCAAGGCGGGCGTGGGGATCGAGTGCGAGGGGAAGCCGTTGTCACCGATCGAGCCGTAGCCGTGACCGAAACCGCCACCGGGCGACCCGATGCGGCCCAGGAGGGCGGCAAGCAGGACGGCGGCCCACAGCGGCTGCTCGCCGAACTCCGCGCGCTGCAACGCATAGCTGACCGTCACCATCGTCTGCTGCCCGGCCATCGACCGGGCGAGCTCGACGATCGTGGCCTCGTCGATCCCGCAGATCGGTGCGGCCCAGCGCGGGGACTTGACGACACCGTCCACCGTCCCACAGAGGTAGGCGATCGCCTCGTCGGCACCCGCGCAGCAGGTGGCGAGGAAGGCGGTGTCGTGCCGGTCCTCGGCGACCAGCACCTGGCTCAATGCCAGCATCAGCGCCGTGTCGGTGCCCGGTCGCGCCGGCAGCCACCGCACGTCGAGCTCGGCCGGCAGGTCGTGGCGGTTCGCGCTGATCAGCACCAGCCGCCCGCCGCGGCGGGCCAGTTCCGCGAGGTGCCCCTCGGCGCGGTGCTGCGTGACCCCGCCGGGAGCGACCGCGCCGTTCTTGGCCGGCACCCCGCCGAAGCAGACGAGCAGGTCGGTGTGCTCGGCGACCAGCGGCCAGCTGGTGAGCGAGCGCAGGACGTCGGCGTCGCGGCCGAAGATGTGGGGCAGCACCACCTCGGCGGCGCCGACGCTGTAGGTGTTGACCGAGCGCACGTAGCCGCCGAGGCAGTTGAGGAAGCGGTGCACCTGGCTCTGCGCGTGGTGGAACCGGCCCGCGCTCGACCAGCCGTAGGAGCCGCCGAAGACCGCGGCAGGGCCGTAGCCGTCGTAGACGCGGTCCAGCTCGCCGGCGAGCCGGTCGAGCACGTCGTCCCAGCCGACCTGGACGAACGGCTCGGCGCCACGCCCGGCGTCGGGCCCCGGTCCGCGCTCCCACCAGCCCTGGCGCACCATCGGCGCCGGGATCCGCAGCGGGTGGCGGACCGACCCGACGACGTTGTCGAGAAGCGCAGACGGGGCCGGATCGAGGTCGTCGCCCCGCGCCGCGGTGACCTCACCGTGGCGGTCGACGGTCGGGCGGAAGGCACCCCAGTGGGACATGTGCACCTGCGGACCTCGCTCCACGCCGCGGCATCGGATCGTCCGGACGGCTCAGTGGTAGCAGCAGGGGGCGGGTGTGGCGCCGCTCCTTGGCCATGCAGGACAGGGCCGTTGTCCCGCAGGGCCAACAAATCCCCACAACGCTGCTGGCCGGCGCACCTCTCGGCTAGCTTTCGTCTCGGGTCGTCGCTGTGACCTGTCCCACATTGCCCCGCCGGCTCTCGCCGGGCGTGCGGCTCCGATGAGAGGAATCAGATGAGGGTCGGAGATCAGGAAATCCTCATTCCGACGTCCATGGTCGGCAACTATCCGAATCCCCGATGGTGGGACGCCGGGCCGGTGCGCGACTGGACCGGCGACCAGGAACCACCCGACTCGTTCAACCAGGAGGCGTTCCAGGACGCGATGTCGTCGATCGTCGCGGACCAGACGCTGGCCGGGTTGGACATCATCACCGACGGGCGGTTGCACGGGGACAACTACGCCGACCAGGCGCTGTACTACTACTACAAGCGCCTCGGGTACGACCTCAAGGGCGGCTACCTCGGGTTCCCGATCTACTCACGGCTGCACGCCGGCACCGCGACGGAGGAGATCAAGCGTCGCGGCGCGATCATGGTGGAGCAGGCCCGCGCGCTGAAGCGGGCGACGGACAAGCCCACCAAGATCCAGTACACGGGCATCCAGGTGCTCGCCCAGGCCACCAACGACCTGCACTACGACAACGCCCGCGACCGCGCGCTCGCCATCGCCGCCGCGATCAACGAGGACATCCTCGAGGTCGATGCGATGGGCGTCGACTTCATCCAGCTCGACGAGTTCACCTGGCCCTACTTCTACGAGGACTGGGCCATCGAGGCCTTCAACCGCGCCGTGCAGGGCGTGCAGCACGCGCAGATCATCTGCCACGTGTGCTGGGGCAACTGGGGCGGCACCCCCGCCTACATGCCCGACGACACCGCCGCTGCCGGCGAGATCTTCGACCTGACCCAGCGCCGGGGTGAGGCGCCGTCGGCGACCGCGTCGATCATCCCGAAGGCGTATGAGGGCAACATGAACGTGCTGAACCTGGAGAACTGCGGCCGTCGCTCCGACGACCTCTCCGGGCTCGACGTGATCAAGAACCACCCGCTGCCGGACAACATGATGTTCTGGGCGGGTGTCATCGACGTGAAGTCGACGATCACCGAGACCGCCGAGCAGGTGGCCGACCGGATCCACCGGCTGCTGGAGTACATCCCCGCGGAGAAGCTCGGCGTCACCACCGACTGTGGCCTGATCCTGTTGCAGCGCTACATCGCCGTCGACAAGCTGCACGCGCTGGCGGCAGGTGCCGAGCTCGTCCGCAAGCAGCTGGCTTCCTGAGCGCGGCATGCCCGTACTGGAGCTGCGCTGTCCCGACTGCGGGCACGAGTTCCGGTCACTGGTGATGGACGGGACCAAGGTCCCCGAGGTGTGGGTGTGCTCGGCGTGCGGTAGCCGCCGAGCACACCCCTTCCACGTCATCGAGGCGACCGAGCACCCGTGGTCGGGCGGGCGGTCCTGCGGCTGTTGTGGCTGAGCAGCCTGTTCGCCCCGGACGAAGGACGGCGCAATCCTTCGGCCGTCGCGGACGAAGAGTGTGACCCCGCTCACGGCTAGCGTTCAGGCGTGACCCAGGTGACCGCCGCTTCGCGCACGGCGCTGCAGAGCTACCGGCAGATGGTCCTCATCCGGCAGTTCGAGACCAAGATCGATGTGCTGTACCGGCAGGGCCGCGTCCGCGGGCCCGTGCACCTCGGCATCGGCCAGGAGGCCGTCGCGGTGGGGACGGCCGGGGTCCTGCGCGCCGGCGACAACTCGATCGGCACCTACCGCGGGCACGCGCACGCGCTGGCCAGGGGTGCCCCACCGGAGGCGGTGCTGCGCGAGCTGCTGGGCCGCGACGGCGGGATCTGCCACGGCAAGGGCGGCTCGATGCACATCGCGAGCGTCGAGCACGGCTACTACGGCTCCTACGCGATCATCGGCGCGCACCTCCCGATCGCGACCGGGCTGGCGTGGGCGAGCCGGGTCCGCCATGACGACAGGGTCACCGTCTGCTTCTTCGGTGACGGCACCACGAACATCGGGGCCTTCCACGAGGCACTGAACCTGGCGGCCGTCTGGCGGCTGCCGATCGTGTTCGTCTGCGAGAACAACCACTACATGGAGTACACCCCGATCGCGACGGTCATCCCGGTCGAGCGGCCGGCAGCCGATCGGGCGGCGAGCTACGGCCTGCCGGCCGTCGTGGTCGACGGAAACGACGTCAACGCGGTGGCCGAGGTGATCGGCGCGGCCGTCGACCTGGCGCGGGGTGGCGGGGGACCGTCGCTCGTCGAGGCCGACACCTACCGGCTGACCGGGCACTCCGCCGCCGATCCGGCGACCTACCGGTCGAAGGACGAGGTCGCCGAACGGGCGACCCGCGACCCGCTGCTGCGCCAGGCCGCCGTGCTGGCCGAAGCCGGAGTACCGGCCGCCGAGCTGGCGTCGATCTCCACCGCGATCCGCGCCGAGATCGACGCGATGACGGTCGTCGCGCTGGCCGCGCCGGCCCCTGCGCCGGCCACGGCGTGGACGGACATGTGGAGCGACGGGAGCTCCCAGTGGCGGAACTGACCTATCGCCAGGCCGTCGCGGCCGCATTGGCGCAGGAGATGGCACGCGACGAGCGGGTCGTGCTGCTCGGCGAGGACATCCGTCCCGGCGGGGTGTTCAAGACCACCAGCGGTCTGCTGGAGCGGTTCGGGCCCGAGCGCGTGTGGGACACGCCGATCTCCGAGACGGCGATCGCCGGTGCCGCGATGGGTGCGGCCATGGCCGGCCTGCGGCCCGTCGCCGAGATCATGTTCTCCGACTTCTATGCCGTCTGCTGGGACCAGGTGGCCGTGGAGATCGCCAAGACGCGCTACATGACCGGCGGGCAGGTGAGCCTGCCGCTGGTGATCCGCGGCGTGAACGGCGGCGGGCTCGGCTTCGGCGCCCAGCACAGCCAGGCGGTGGAGAACTGGGCGCTCTGCGTGCCCGGCCTGAAGATCGTGTCGCCGTCGCGCCCCGCAGACATGGTCGGGCTGCTGGCCGCGGCGATCCGCGACGACGACCCGGTGCTGGTCTTCGAGCACAAGGCGCTGCTGGGCACGAAGGGCGAGTGCCCGGACGGCGAGCACGTCGTCCCGCTCGGTCGGGCCGCCCGGATCCGCGAGGGCTCCGACGTCACGCTCGTCGCGCTGTCGATCACGGTCGGCGCCTGCTGCCAGGCAGCCGCCGAGCTGGCGTCTCACGGCGTGTCGGCGGAGGTGCTCGACCTGCGCTCGCTGGTGCCGCTGGATGCGGCCGCCGTGCTCGCGTCGGTGCGCCGCACCGGCCGGGCCGTGATCGTCGAGGAGAACCCCGGTCAGCTCGGCTGGGGCGCCGCGATCGCCGCGATCCTCGCCGAGGAGGCCTTCGACGAGCTCGTCGCTCCCGTCGTCCGGGTCACCGGCGGCAACGTGCCGTTGCCGGTGGCCGCTCCGCTCGAGGCCGAGGTCAGCGTCTCGGCCGACAAGGTCGTCACCGCGGTGACGAAGCTGCTCGACCGGCCCGCCCGGCGGGCCGGCTGACCTGATCCGAAAGGTGGGCATGATGGAGATTCGCGGCGAGGAAGTGCTGCTGCCGACGAGCGCGGTATCGGCCTTCCCCCGGCCCCACTGGCTGCAGGGCCGGGTGTTCGGCAGCCGGGAGGAGCCCTACTACCGCAGCCACAACCTGCGGATCACCTACGAGGACGCGGTCGCCCTGTGCGCGCATGAGCAGGAGCGGGCGGGCCTCGACGTCCTCACCGACGGCGCGCAGTACTACGAGTGGGAGGCCCCGGGCTTCCAGCTCGAGCCGATCTTCCACTTCATCCCGGAGATGCTCGGCGGCATCACCCCGTACGGCCCGCCCGGCGACGGCGTGAAGTACGCACCGTTCTACAAGGGCATCGTCCACGACAGGGTGACCTGGAAGCGTTCGATCTTCGAGGGCGTCGTCTACGCGATGAAGGCCGCGACCGACAAGCCCTTCAAGGTGGCCATGCTCGGCCCGGCGCAGCAGAGCGTCATCCTCGACGACCAGCACTACGGCAGTGGCGTCGAGCTGGCCTTCGACATCGCCCGCGCGCTCAACCAGGAGCTGAGGTTCCTGGTGAGCCAGGGGCTCGAGGCCGTCCAGCTCATCGACGTGCTGCCGCCGTACTTCCAGGACGGCTGGCAGATCGAGGCGCAGAACATCATGTTCGACGGCGTGGACGCGATCAAGTTCTGGCACGTCTGTTACGGCAGCGTCGACGGCCAGCGCGACGTGTTCGACGACAAGGCCGCGGAGATGATGCCGTTGTTCGGCCAGAGCCCCGTCGACGTGATCCATCTCGAGTTCACGAGCAAGGGGCTCGGCGAGCTGAGCGCGTTCGCCAAGTTCCCGACGAACAAGGTGCTCGGCATGGGCGTGGTCGACGCCAAGAACGTCATGGTGGACACGGTCGACGACATCGCTGCGCGCATCCGCAAGGGCCTGGAGTTCATCCCGGCCGACCGCCTGCTGATCGCCCCGGACTGCGGTCTGGGCTACTTCAGCCGCACGGTGGCCTATGCGAAGCTGCGCAACATGGGCAGGGCAGTGAAGCAGGTGCGGGCCTCCCTGTAGTCCGATCCCGGGCGGGGCGCCGGTCGTCGCGCTCGGGCG
This sequence comes from Pseudonocardia sp. GCM10023141, assembly GCF_042653605.1. Classification (NCBI taxonomy): domain Bacteria; kingdom Bacillati; phylum Actinomycetota; class Actinomycetes; order Pseudonocardiales; family Pseudonocardiaceae; genus Pseudonocardia; species Pseudonocardia sp. GCM10023141. Next base: position 31,589 of record NZ_JBHSIR010000002.1, on the reverse strand, counting down.
CCCGGTCAGCGGCTGTTCGCCGGCAGCGCGAGGATCGAGCGATGTTCGGCAGCCAGCGGTCAGCGACCCAGCCGGACATGCGTACCGGAGGTCCGCGACCCGGAAGCGGCGCCGGCGGCATCCACGGCCGGACCGGTGCGGACATCAGGCTGTCGCAGGACAGCCCGAGCGCCGTGGCCTGTCCACCCAGGACGTGGCGCGAGCGCTGGACGCCCTCGACACTGGCCGATCATCGGCTCGGCGAAGGGGCCTCGGATGAGCAGTGCAGGCCACGATGTGTTCACCGGCGACGTGTTCCTCAGGCGCCTCACCGCGGTCGCCGATCACGGCCGAGGGCCGAGGGACACCGCGCGCGGGATGGCCGTCCAGCTGCGGGGTGCGCTCGACGGGGGCCTGCTCGATGTCGGCCACCTCGACTCCGATGCGGACCGCTACCGCCAGCACCTGCTGCACGTCGACCCGCGCGGCCGGTTCTCCGTCGTGGCGCTGGTGTGGCGGCCCGGGCAGGCGACCGCGATCCACGACCACCTCTCGTGGTGCGTCTCCGGCGTGCACTCCGGCACCGAACGCGAGGAGCGCTTCGCGCTCGTCGATCGCTGCGAGGGCGACGGCCTGCTGCGCTCGACCGTCAGCGTGGTGAACGGGCCCGGAGTCGTTTCGGTCCTCGACCCGAGCAGATCCGACATCCACCGCGTCGTCTGCGTGAGCGAGGATCGCACGGTGTCCGTGCACATCTACGGCGTCGACCTCGCGCGTGCGGGGACCTCGATCAGGGTGGTCTATGACGACGGCCAGGTCGTCGATCCTGCCTCGGAGCGGCCGCAGGATGCCGTTGCGACTGGTGGTGTCGAGAGCGCCTGAGCGCCGATGGCGAACGTGCCCGGGCCCGACTCCACCCCGGGGGCCGGGGGCGACCATCAGCGGCCGGATGGAGCCGGCGTCAGTTCGATGCGTTGCGGTCGCTGCTGGCGGGTCGGGTCGGCGGTTGGCTCAACGGGGCGTTCTCGCGCCATCCCGCATGCTCGCCCGCCGCGGCGGCCCGCACGGTCTCCTCCGTCACCGGGATACCGGTCATCAGCAGGTCAGCGCGGATGCGCATGAACTCCGTCTCAGCGATCCCGAGCCGGGCCCCATGCTCGCGAATGCGGCGCATGCGCTGCGTGTGCTCGTGCGCGGTGAAGGTGGCTCGGGGCCGCGGGTCGTCCATCCCCGACGAGGCGACGGCCACCGCGACGCGGATCCGGTCGCTGGTCGCCGGGAGGCCAAGGTGCACAGTCTCGCTGCTGAACACGAACGCGTCGCCGGGGGCGAGCGCTGCGGTGTGCCAGGTGTCGCCGACCAATTCCGGCCCGATGCCGTGCACCGGGCTGTCGTCGACCTGTGGACGGCCGGTGGCCGGGCGGCGGCGGGCGTCCGGGAAGGGGCGGTAGGGGAGGCGCCCGCGGCGGTGCGAGCCGACGGCGAACGCCAGGCCCGCATCGCCGAACGCGACAGGGGTGATCGGGATCCACGCCCGCCGGTAGTCCCCGGTCGTGGTCATCGAGTAGCCGTCCTGGTGTGGAACACCGGCATAGGCCGGATCGTCGGGCAGGGTCAGGTGCAGGAACCCGCCGCGCCACACGTGCATCGGGGCCGGGCACACCTGATCCAGCAGCGACGCCACCTCGGCGCGGAGCGTGGCGTCGGTGTCGCGCAGCGCGGGGACGGCGTGCAATTCGTCTGGGTCGAGCAGGTCCGGGCTGCGTCCCGTCCAACGGATCTCGGGTCCGGCACCCGGACGGGCGATCTCCCAGCGCCGCAGCACCGCGGCGACCTGCGCACCGACGGCGGCGACCAGATCCCGGTCGATCGCGCCGCGGACGAGCAGGCAGCCGTCCTCGACGTAGCGGCGTGCCTGCTCCTCGCGGTCGCCGGCAGCGGGGGTCAGTTCGTGCAGCCGCACGCGGCCACCTCCTCGGTTCGGTGCCGTCGTCGGGTCGCTGGACCGACCCGGAGGCGTTCGGGTAGTTCGGGATCTCCGTTGGGAGCGCCTGTCCGCGAACACGGGTGCTAAGGGGCTGGTCGCCTGCACCGAGGATCCTCACAGCAGCGCGGAGCGCGCGGAGCGCGCCAGGAGCAGCATGAAGTACGGGCCAGCGATGATGACGGTGAACACCCCGACCGGCAGATGGATCGGCTCGAACAGGCGCTGCGCGGCATAGTCGGCGACGACGACCAGGGCGCCACCGACCGCGGCGGACACCGGCAGCAGGGCCGCGCTCGGGTTGCGGGTCAGCGCCCGGGTGATGTGGGGCGCGATGAACGCCACGAAGCCGACCGGGCCTGCCGCCGTCACGGCGGCCGCTGCCAGCCCGACCCCGACGACGATCAGGCCCAGGCGGGCGACGCCCGGTCTCGCCCCCACCCCGACGGCCACCTGGTCCCCGAGCTGCAGCACACGCAGGTGCGTGGTCAAGGCCACCCCGATGGCCATCAGCGGTATCGAGGACACGGCGGCATCTCGGACCGTCGGCCAGGTCGCGTCGGACACGTCGCCGAGCAGGTAGTGGTTGACGGTGAGAACCTGATCGAGGGAAGCCCTGGTGAGCAGGTAGGTGATCGCGGCCCCGAGCAGCGAGTTCATGCCGATCCCGATCAGCACGATGCGGAACGGGCAGTTGTCACGGCCCAGCGAGAGCAGGTAGACCGTCAGCGCGGCGGTCAGGGCACCGGCGGCCGCGAAGATGCCGGGTGGAGCCCCGCTGCCGATCACGACCACCGCGACCACCGCGACCGATGCCCCGGCATTGACCCCGATGATGTCCGGCGCCACCAACGGGTTGCCGGTGATGCCCTGGAAGATCGCTCCCGACATGCCGAGTGCGGCCCCGACGAGCACTGCCGCGAGGAGTCGAGGTAGTCGGAGGGTTCGGATGACGAGCTCGGGGTAAGGGTCTGCCTGGTTCAGGATCGCGCCGATGACCTCGGCGGGGTGCAGCGGAATCTCGCCGATGAACAGCGTGACACCCATCGCCGCCAGTGCCACGGCGCCGGCGAGGGCCAGCACCGTCAGAGCGCGACGGCTCAGCCGACGGGAGAGCGGCGGTCGCGCGATCCGCAGCACGAGTCGACCGCGCTCCCGGGGGAGCGCCGTCTCGCCACGGGTCACAGGCTCGCCACCGAACGCCTGCGCCGAGCGACCAGGATGAACACCGGTGCGCCCAGCGCGGCGGTCATGACTCCGACCGCGATCTCACCGGGTCCCGCGACGCGGCCCGCCACGTCACATAGCAGCAGGATGGCCGCGCCGAGCAGAGCGGACGTCGGGACGATCCACCGGTAGTCGGGGCCGACCACGAACCGGCACAGGTGCGGGACCATCAGCCCGATGAACGCGATCGGGCCGGCCAGCGCTACGGCGGTGCCGGCGAGCAGGATGACGGCGACGGCGACGATCACCCGCGTCAGCACGACACGCTGGCCATGGGACCGGGCGATCTCATCGCCGAGAGCGAGCCCGTTGAGCGCGCGACCCAGGGTCACAGCGAGCCCCAGTCCGATCACGAGGGACGGCGCGACCTGCGCGAACTCCGCAAGGCTGACCCCGGTCAGCGCGCCGGCCAACCAGTACCGGGAGAGATCCGCTGCTGCGGGGTTCAGCAGGTTGAGGGAGGCGGTGACCGTGCCGATGAACGCGGTGACGATGGCGCCCGCAAGTGCCAGCCTGGTGGGCGTGGCACCCCCGCCGATCGATCCCGTGGAGTACACGAGAACGCCCGCAGCGATCACTCCGGCGAAGGCGAACCACGGGTAGGCCTGATATGACGGGGCCAGGAAGGTGATGGCGGCGGTGATCGCGAAGGCGGCCCCGGCGTTGACACCGAGCAGGCCGGGGTCCGCCAGGGCGTTGCGCGTCAGGCCCTGCATGAGGCTGCCGGTCACGCCCAACGCCGCGCCCACGGCGAGACCGACGACCGTGCGAGGGATCCGCAGGTCGTGCACGATGATCTGCTCCGCTGTCGCGGCATCGGGCCCCGGATAGGCGAACAGGCCGGCCACCGCGTCCTGCCACGAGATCGGGAGCGATCCGGCCCGCAAGCTCAGCAGGCCGACGAAGCCCAGCAGGAGGGCGAGTCCGGCCAGCGCTCCCAGGCGGCGCCACGGTCCGACGCGATGATCACGAGATGACCGGGCTCCGGGTGGGGTTGCCAGGGACGTGGCTCGGCTCAAGGCCGTGGCAGGCTTCGCGCGGGGAGCGGCGGGTTCTCCGACAGCAGCGGCGCCGTGTCGAGGCCGAGCCAACCGGCGAGGACCAGCCTGCCGGCGAACAGCGGCTGCGTGACGGTGGAGGTTCCGGGGCTCGACAGCCAGTCGACGGCGAGGGACGTCCCGGCGACGGTGGAGCGGAAGTACTGGTGGATGCCGGTGTTCTGCGCCGCGTCGGGCTGCGGATCCGCAGGTTCGATCAGTCGGCGGGCCTGCAGGGTCTCGAAGGCCCTGGCCACACGGTCATCGGACTCGTCGACACCGAGCCGGCCCAGGAAACCACGTGGGTAGAAGGCGCCGCGGGCCTGCCAGGGGGTCGACGGTTGGACGGCGAGGATCGCCAGGGTGAGGTGCTCGACGTCGGTCAGCGCCCGGCTGGGGTCCAGGTTCAGCCCGGCCTTGACGGCCAGCGGCACGCGCGCGTCCTGGCCCGCGAACGCGAACGCCATGCGAAGCCACGGACCGGTGTTCGCGGCCGTGGAGTGGACGATGGTCGGGCAGAACGCCAGCGCGTCGCCGACCTCGAAGGTGTTCGCTCGCCACAGTGGCTCGAGCACGGCGGGGGACGGCAACGATCCGGTGCTGGTCAGCTGCTCGAGATGCAGCGGGTGCTTGATGGCGACCTCGCCGGGTCCGTCCGGAATGCGGTGCGACCCGGCCGCCACCGCCAGCCCGCCGTCACCGGGGCCGAGCCGGGTCAGCGGCACCCAGGCCTTGAAGTGCTCCTCGGGCGCGGCCGTGCCCATCTTGTGCCAGCCGTCGCGATGCACCCGCAGGGGACCGCCGGGCGCCAGCACGTACAGGTTGAGCGTTCCTTCCCACAGCACGGCCGGCCGGCCCCAGGTCGCCTCGATCGCGGCGGCGCCGAGACCCGTCGCGACCACCAGCGACTCGTAGGTGTCCACCAGCGCCTCCCACAGCGGGGTCCGGTCGACGTCGGGGTGTGCGCCCGTCCACCGGAGCCGGTCATGGTCGTCGACCCGCACGACCCCTTCGGCGACGAGGATGTCGACGAGCGGAGCGCGGACCTGCCGGAGGATCTCTGCCGGGAACACCTGCCGCCCGACGGCATGTCCCTGTGCGTCGAACGCGGCAGGCTCGCCGCGGAAGCCGGCCGCAACCTCGTACTCGCTCGCCAGTGCGACCTGCCGCACGTGATCCTCGTGCGTCGCCGCGCTCTCGACCGTGGCAGTCATGGTGGTTCCCTTCCGTCAGGATCGGCCGGACCGGCAGGCCTCGAGCGCGCACCTGCCGGTCTGTTCCGGCGCACGAGGATCAGGCTCAGGGCAGTGCGGCGAAGGCCTTGCCGACGACGGAGATCGCCGCCAGTTGCTCGATCGGCCCGCCGACGAACTGCCCGAACTCCGGCGTGGGCACGATGACCCTGCCTGTCGTCACCGCCGGCAACTTCTTGACCAGCGGATGGGCCAGGAACTGATCCCCGGACGCGTCCTTGATGAAGGCGTTCACGATGAGGTAGGGCGCTGTCAGGTCGCCGACCCGCTCGATGCTCAGGACGGAGGCGTCCGTTGGCCGCGAAGGGGTCAGCGGTTCCCCGCCGGACGGCAGCGGCGCCAATGTCAGGCCGAGGTAGGTGAGGAAGAGGTTCCCCTGGAAGGTCGGGCCGTCGTCGTAGAAGTTCTGGATCTTCGCCCCGGGGACGAGCAGCGAGTACACCTTGCCCTGCAGGATCGGACGGACCTTCGCTGCCTCGGCTTCGAACTTCGCGAGGAAGTCGTCGGCCGTTGCCTGCTGGTCGAACACCTTCGCCAGCAACTGGAGCTCCTCGTACCACGGGAGCCTGGCCAGGCCCTCGCCGGGACGGGCCCCGCTGATGTCGATGTCGATCACCGGGGCGATCGCCTGCAGCTGCGGAAGGTTGGCACTGCGCGTGCCGTTGACGCCCACGATCAGGTCTGGCTTGACGGCGGCGATCGCCTCCAGGTCCGGAGTGGACGGCGCGGCTCCCAGCGGCTTGAAGTCCGTCAGGTTGAGGGACGTGGGTATCCCGCGCCCGTCGGTCAGCGCGGTCGGCGGCTGGCTGTACACCAGCCCACCGAGCGGCGTGACCCCGAGCACGTGGAGCAACTGGGTCCCGAAGGTCGGGTTGTCGATCGTGACCACCCGTGTGGGGCGCTGGGGGATCGTCGCCGTGCTGCCGTCCGGCTGCGTGATCGTCAGCGGGTAGGTCGTGGCAGCGGGCGCGACGGAAGAGGAGCCTGACGGCGAGGACGCAGGACCGGTCGAGGCTCCGCCCGGCGACGAGCATCCGGCGATGACGGCCAACGCGGCAACGGTGGTGACGATCGCGGCGCGGAACCGGGCGCTGTGATGGGGCATCAGTGCTCCAGACATCGTGGGAAGGCCATCGGTCGCCGGTCGATCCGGCCTGAGTGCGACCCCGCTCGGTGGGGGTCGGGGCAGGTCAGCGCCGCGCCGGCACTCGGCGCCCGACACCGGGCGCTGCAACCGCCCGAACGCCCGCAGCGTGGTCGTGGTCGATCGACAGGTCGCGAGCCACCAGGAGCGTCGACGGGCGCTTCGACATACATCACCGTCCAGGTCAGCTGTGACACACGCGGGCTCCGACGGCCACGTGACCATCGGCGGGCGCAAGGTAGCCGGGTGGGCAATGCCTGACAAGGACGGATTAATCGATTGCTAAAGAGCATCGATCACGACGTCGGTCCGGTGCGAGAGGCCGACCCTCATGGCGGGTTCGACGGAGGCCACGATACCGCACCCACGCGCGTGTACGTCACGACCTCGACCTTGGCAAGTCGGCCGGAAGTGGGTAGGGGCCTGATTGTTGGGCAGATTCCGCTGACCCTTCGCCAACGGGTTGCCGGTCAGGAGGTCTCGAGCAGTTCGACCAGGTCAGCGAGGTGACAGGCGTGCTCGGCCGACCGGCATCGGCAACACGGATCGATCTTATCCACGCATCTGCGGAGATTTCGGTCTCGACATTCCGCGTCCGCGATGATCAGATGTCGCCCGGGGACAGCGTGGTGAACCCCTGAGGAGGTTGCGATGGCGGATCGCAGACAGACCACAACCCCTCCGCCTGGCCCTGAGTTCGATTCGAGTGGTATCGGCCAGCGCCGGCAGCGGACGTGATGACGCTGCCGGCCCCGTGTGGCCTGTCGCTCGACATCGCCCGACACGCAGGGCAGCGCGATCGTCGGTGCGAGCGCCTCCGACTCGAACGGGGCGGCCGGCCGCCCGGTCGTGCCGGTCCGGTACGACTTCGACCGGGCCTGCCGCTCGCCCCATCACCTCGCCCCATCACCTCGTCGCGCTGGGCGAGGGCGGCTCAGCTCGTCGGCGATCGGGTCCGCGACGACGTCGAGCTCGATTGCGTGATCATCCCCGATCCGTCGCCCCCGCACGCCCACTGAGTCCCGGACACCCGGCGCCGGCCCCGCGCCGCATCCCCCCGCACGGCGACGGGGACCAGCCATGACACCGCCCGCCCCAATCCGCCTGTCGTGATCGTTCGCGTTGTGATCCCGAGGAGTCTCCATGTCCGACCATCGAAGGTTCGCGGTCAGAGAACTGTGGGCAGCGCTGGCCGCAGGTGCCGTGCTCCTGGCAGGTTGCTCGTCCGCGACCGAGGCGCCGGCTAGCCCCGCTGCCACGAGCTCGGCGCCGGTCGAGCGCACGTCCTACCCGTACACGCTGACGCAGCCCGACGGCACGACCGTGTCGATCCCCAAGGCGCCCAGCCGGATCGTGGTGATCGATCAGCCCGGGATCACCTTGGACTATCCGATGGCTCTGGGGGTCGTGCCGATCGGCGGTGAGCTCAACACCGCGGAGTCGGGTTTCGCCGCGGGGGAGCTCGACCCGCGAGGTATCACGATCTGGAATGCGGACAAGATCAAGGACTTCACCTCGATCGGCGTCCCGTTCAAGCCCGATCTCGACAAGCTCGCCGCGTTGAAGCCGGATCTGATCGTCGGCTACGGCGGCGCAGGCACCGACAAGCTCGCGCAGCTCGAGGCGATCGCGCCGGTGTTCAGCATCCCGTCCGGCACCGCCCCGGCCGACAGCGTCCAGGGCATTGCCCGGCTGTCCTGGTACACCCCCGTGGCGGAGCTGGCCAAGGTGCTGGACCGGCAGGCGGAGTTCACGGCGTTCGTCGCCACGTTCGAGGCGGCCGCCGCGGCGGCGCGGTCGAAGCTGCAGGGCAAGTCTGTCTCCTACGTCGTGCCCTACACCGATCTCTCGGGTCTGCAGGTTCACGGCGCGAAGTACTACGGCGGCGTGACGCTGTCCTACCTCGGGCTCACCGTTGCGCCGATCCCGCCGGGTGGTCAGATCTACAAGGACTCCAACAACGACGGCGAGGCACTGAGCATCGAGCACGCAGGCGACATCAAGGGGGACTGGCTGGTGATGGCGACCTTCGGTCCCGGCGTTTCCGCGAAGTTCCTCGATCTTCCGCTGGTGAAGCAGCTGCCTTCGGTCAAAGCGGGCCATGTGGTCGACACCAGCACCAACACGCCCTTCTACGGCTTCCCGTCGGTAGGCCCGATCGGGCAGTTGCTGGCCATCCCGAAGCTCGCCACCGCGCTGGGTGGTTGATCGGCATGACGCAGTCGGCCGCCGCCGGGTCGGCCCACCGGGTCGACCCGGCACAGCCCGCGGCCCTGTCGCCCCGCCGGGCGCGCTCGCTGCCGGGGCGCGCGGTGATCCTGGTGGTGCTGGCGGCCGTTCTGGTGTTGGGCCTCGGGCTGAGCCTGCGGGTCGGGTCGTTGACCGTGTCGTGGCGGGAGGCATGGGACGCGATCTTCGCGTACCCGGGTGACGACCAGGCGACCAACGGCGAGATCGTCGTGCGCACCCTGCGCGTCACCCGGACGATCGCGGGCTTCGCAGCCGGGGTCTCGCTGGGCGTCACCGGTGTCCTCATGCAAGGCCTGACCCGCAACCCGCTGGCCGATCCCGGGATCCTGGGCATCACCGCCGGTGCGGCGCTCGCGATCTCAGCCACGGTGGTGCTCGGGCACGCGGGCGTGACGACCTACATCTGGTTCGCGTTTGTCGGTGCGGCGGTCGCGGGTGTGCTGGTCTACGTGCTCGGGTCGCTCGGTGGCGGCGCGACGCCCGTCAAGCTGGCACTGGCCGGAGCGATCGTCACCGCATTCGCGGGGGCGCTGAGCTCCGCCTTCGGCGTGATCAGCCCGAGCGTGGTCGAGGTCGGTCGCTTCTGGTCGGCCGGGTCCATCGCCACGATCGACCCGAACAACGTCGCCGCCGTCGCGCCGTTCCTGGCGGTGGGTCTCGTGCTGGCCATGGGCACCGGCCGGATGCTCAACGGGCTCGCGCTGGGCGACGAGATCGCCCGATCGCTCGGCCAGCGGGTCGGGACGACCCGGGCCGTCGTCTCGCTGGCCGTCATCCTGCTCGCCGGTGGGGCGACGGCGCTTGCCGGTCCGATCGCCTTCCTCGGGTTGATGGTGCCGCACGCCGCTCGCTTCCTGGTGGGACCCGACTACCGCTGGATCGTCCCGACGGCCGTGCTCCTCGGTCCTTGCGTGTTGTTGCTCGCCGATGTCACGGGCCGGATCGTTGCCGGAGCCAGCGAGATCCAGGTGGGGATCATGACCGCGGTCATCGGCGGTCCCGTCTTCGTGTTCCTTGTACGGCGTCGCGTGGTGGGCGACCTGTGACGGCGGTCGAAGGGACGACGAAGGGCGCGGTGGCCCTGCCTGCCGGTGGGCGGCGGCGTCTGACGGTGCGCGCCGGCCGGATGTCTCTGCGTTTCGAGATCCGCAACCTCGTGGTCTTCGTCGGGCTGGCCGCGATCGCCGTCGCGGGCATGGTCGTCAGCCTGGCGTTCGGTGAGCTGCAGCTGCCGTTGCACGACGTGGTCGATGCGGTGTTCGGACACGGTTCGGACACGGCGAACCTCATGGTGCGGACCCTGCGGATGCCGCGCGTGCTCACCGGGCTGGTCGTCGGCGCGGCGCTCGGCATGGCCGGGATGATCTTCCAGGCCATCAGTGGCAATCCGCTGGTCTCACCGGACATCATCGGGGTGAACCACGGAGCGTCGGTGGCCGTCGTCGTCACGGTGGTGCTCGGCGGAGGGGCCGCCCCGCCGGGGATCGTGGCCTTCGCCGGCGCGGTCGCCGCGGGACTGCTGGTGTACCTGCTCTCGGCGAGCTCCGCGCACTCCCGGTTCCGGCTGGTGCTCATCGGTCTCGGGGTGAACGCGACGCTCGGCGCGGCGATCTCCTTCCTGCTGACGCGGGCGTCGCTCGACCAGGCGGTGCGGCTGAACCAGTACCTGCTCGGCGACACGGGGTCGGCGACCTGGGCGACCGTACGTGGCCTCGTGCCGGCTGCGGTCGGGCTGATGGTGGTGGGAACCGCGCTGGGCCGGCAGCTGCGGATCCTGTACATGGGGGAGCCGGTGGCGATCGGGGTCGGCTCGCGCGTGGGCGTCGCGCGCGTGTCGCTGCTGGCCGTCGGCGCCGGGCTGGCCGCGGTGTCCGTCGCCGCGGCCGGGCCGGTCGGGTTCGTCGCCTTCATCTCCCCGCACATCGCCCGTCGGCTCACCGGGAGCGCCGGGCCGGGCGCGCTGCCGGTCGCCGCGGCCGTCGGTGGCGCGCTGGTGGTCATCGCGGACTACGCCGCGCAGCGGCTGCTGGAACCGATCCAGCTGCCGGTCGGGATCCTGACGATCGTGATCGCCGGCCCGTACTTCATGGTCCTGCTGTTGCGGGCGGCGCGGTCGGGGCTGCTGTGACCGGGAGGGTCCGCTCGCGGCGGATGTGGCCTTTCAGGCAGGCCACATCCCTGCTGCTCGGGCCCCGCCGCCCTGAGGCGCGCCACTGGCCGACCGGCACCATGAAAGCCCCGCGCCAGCTGTGGGCTATAGACAAGGCGACCAGGTCGACCGCCAGCATCAACTACAACTGCCGTCCCTGCGTCGCGGCGTACCTGGGGGGTTAGCTGCGGCGGCGGCCGCGACGACGTCGGCCACGGACAGCACGATCAGATCGTGCTCCCTCGCGAAGCGCCGCATCTCGGTACTCCGGGTCAGCGCGCCGGGCTGCTCACGCGACACGAGTGCGTTGAACGCGGCGGCCGCGGGCAGCCCTGCGAGGCGGGTGAGGTCGATGGGCCTCGGCGTGTCTGGCGTGTTCCAGCACCCCGCCCAGGTGGGTTGAGTGGGGGACGACGTGGCCGGGTCGGACGAAGTCGGTCGCCTGGGACTCCGGTGCGCCGAGGGCAGCGATGGTGGCGGCGCGGGCCTCGGCGGAGATCCCGGTGCCGGTGCCGACGAGATCGACCGTCACCCGGACGTCGGACTGCCAGTGCATCGGCGGGAGCCGCAGCCGTTCGCACGTCTCGGGTGGCAACGCCACGGACACGAACCCGGATCCGTGCCGCACCATGAACGCCGTGGTCGCCGTGGTCGCGTAGGTGGCGGCGACGACGAGCTCGGCGGACGTGCCGTCGTCGACGATGATCACCCGGCCCGTGGCGAGCGCCGTCACGGCGTCATCAACGCGGCTGCTCGCCACGATCACACCTTTGCCAGTCGTCGGAATGCGCTGCCGTGGAATACCAGTGGCGGGGTGGCCGGGTCGGCGCGGACGCCGTGGATCTCCAACAGGACGATCATGTGGTCGCCCGCGGGCACCTCGCTCCGGATGGAGCAGTCCAGCCATGCCGTCGAGTCGTGGATGAACACACTGCCCCCGACCGCGGTCCAGGCCGTGTCGGCGAACCGGTCGCCGGTCGTGCTGCCCAGCCGCGCGCACACCGCGTCGTGGCCCTCGGCGAGCACGCTGATCCCCAGCCGTGGTTGCTTGCGTAGGGTGAGCCAGGTCGTCGAGCTGTGCTGCATGCACACCGACACCAGCGGCGGGGACATCGACACGGACGTGAACGAGCTGGCGGCGACCCCGACGGGTACCCCGTCGACCTGTGCGCAGACCGCAGTGACCCCCGACGGGAAGCAGCCGAACACCGTGCGGAGTTGCGTCGTGGCCGTCACCGGCTCGATCCGGGTCATCAGGTCTCCCTCCCACGGGGCAGCTGTGCGGGTCGAGGGCCTGGTCGGGACGCGGCAACAGGCCGTCGCGCGCCACGGGCCGGACGGGTGGTGCGGTCACCCGCATGATGCGACCGGGACCGCTCCGACTCGCTGCGCCGCTGCCGCATCAGTCCGGGCGCTCGGTTCCATATGCCGCATCGAGCCGGTCCCGTCGTTGTCGGGTGAGGCTGCCCGCCAATACGGACTCGTGGCCGAGTCCCGTGTGCTGCCAGTCCATCACAAGAGTCCGAGAGGCGATCCGCCATTCCCCGCGACGCAGTTCGAAATGGTCGATGTATCGTCCACCGAACGAGTCGACCACCTGCTCGTGGGCCGCGTCGAGATGCCTGGTTTGAATGGCGACGACGTATGTCTCGGCGTGCGCTGTCGTTCCGAAAATCTCGATGAGGGAGCTCCCGAGCACGTGCTGCGTCTTTTCCCACCCGTCCCGGAGGCGCGCAATCAGCTGCCGCCGGTAGTCGGTCGCGGGTCCGGTGAAGTAGCCGTGGTGCTCGACCGCATCCGGATGGTAGACGGAGTCCAGCAGGGCGGCGTCGAGGCGGTCCACTGCCCTGCAGTATCGACTGAGGACGTCACGAATATCCTGCATCGCGACAATGTCGGAAATTCGGCCGGGGGGTGCGGGGTTCACGTCCGGCCCCGTTCGTTGCGAGCGCGGTCGAGGTTCTCCGACGTCTCCTCCAGGGAGCGGCCGGTGGTGCGGGGCCCGTACCCGAGGACGACCCCCGCGGCGAGGATCAGCATCGCTCCGCAGAAGATCAGGACCCCCGGGGCGCCCAGCGCAGCGAGGAGCGGGACGGCCAGGAAGGGCAGGAAGGCCGCGGCGATCCGGCCGATGCCCAGACCGAACCCGTTCGCCCTGTTGCGGACGTGGGCGGGAAAGAGTTCGGACATGTAGACGTGAATGGCTACTCCGAGCGTCTGGTTCGTGACGGTGAGGAGGAACCCGATGGACACGACGAGTGCGGTCTCGGTCGCGTACGCGAACCCGACACCCAGCCCGGCCGTCATGATGAGCAGTAAGACGATCAACGTCTTCCGCTCCATCCGGTCGGCAACGCCGGATGCGATGTAGGCGCCGAGCGGGAAGCCGACCGAGATCAATGCTGCATAACCCAGCGACTGGATGACCGTGTACCCCTTCGCGACGAGCAGCACGGGGATCAGCGAGCTGAAACCGTAGTAGCCGGCCGTGCCGAGGAACTGCACGGAGGTCATCATGGCAAGACGTCCACGCAGGTTCTTGGCGAAGACGTCGGACCACCGGCTCCGGGCAGCCACGTCGATGGATCGAGCGGGGCCGTCCTCGATGCTGACCGGAGGCAGTTCGCGGCCCGTCGCGGCGATCACCGCATCCTCGATCCTGCGCAGCTCCGTGTCGGCCTCGTCGAGGCGTCCCTGCGAGGCGAGCCACCGGGGCGACTCCGGGAGGTTGCGGCGGACCCACAGGATGAGGACGACGCCGGATCCGGCGGCGATGAGCAGCCAGCGCCACCCCTCGAACAGGAACACGGTGTTCGTCAACAGCGCCCCTGCCATCGAGACGACGGGCACGGCGAGAAACCCGAAGGCCAGCGCCCGGGAGAGCAGCCTCCCCCGGGAGTGGCCCGGAAGAAGTTCCCCGAGGTAGGAGTCGATGAGGACCGACTCGGCGCCGACCCCCGCGCCGGCGATGATCCGGCAGACGACGAGGAACCAGATGTCCTGGGCAGTGGCTGCGACGAGCGCGGCCACGAGATACACGGTCAGGTTCAGCGTGAACATCCTTCGCCGACCGATCCGATCCCCCAGGACGCCCAGACCGATCGCGCCCAGGGCCATACCGATGAAGACGGAGCTGATGAGCATCCCGACCTCGACGGGCTGAAGGTTCCACCGGACCTTCAGAATTGGTGTCAGCACGCTTCCGAGGAACAACTCGAATGCCTCGTAGAAGACGCCGGCCCCGATGATGAGGAGAAGTTTTCGATGCCACGACGACAGTGGCAGTCGCTCGAGCCGAGCTGCGATGACTGCGGTCGTGCGAGTATTCGGCCCAGGAATGTTTCGTTCGGGCATGACTCTACTCCTCCGCTGGAGCAAGTTGGAGATACGTCGGCACAGTTGTGCCACCTGTCGCCACCGAGGATCGCGGCAGGGAATTCAGGACAGGGATCCACATCGGCGAGGCGGTTGCGCGCTGTCGGTCCGATGATTCTTACGACAGATCACCTCACAATGGAGGCTGCTTACCATTGGAGAGCGTTCTCGAGCTCGCTCCGTCGGTACAGTTGGACATACGGTGGCGTACCCCGCTGGAACCGCTGTCCTTCCCGTAGCAGGCCCGCATCCACGTGGTCGAAGCCGGCGTCGTCGAGGAGCACCGCGACCGTTGCCTTCGCGCCGGAGTCGTTGCCGGCCATCGGTAGCGCGAGCCGGCGCGGGTCTCCCGATTCGACCCCGCGGTCACGAAGATGCTCCCAGAAGATGCTGTTGACGGACTTCACGACGACACTCGTCCGAAAGCGGCGCTGAACGAGTTCGGACGACGTCGACACACCCTCCTCGATCTCCGCTACCCGGCCGTCTCGCTCACGCACGTAGTTCATCGCGTCGATGACGATCTTGTTGTCGACGAGCAGCGGATCCAGTGTCGGGTATTGGCCGAACGGGATGGCGAGTACGACGACGTCTCCGTTGTGGACCGCGTCGAACACTGTGCTGGGGTGGACCGCACTCCACCCGCCGTCGAGATGATCCATCGAGGACGGCGTCCGGCTGTTCGCGATCCAGATGTCGTGGCCGCGCGGTGCCCACAGACCGGTGAGCGTCGTGCCGATCTTGCCGCTGCCGATGATGGCGATCTTCATGACGTCGAGGCCCGTGGACCCGCCGCGCGCCGCGGTGACGGGCCGCTGGCGTCGAGCGGAGGCCGGGTGCAGTCCGGTCGTGCTGCGATCAGCGCCCGGTCCACCTCCTCCGCGAGGAGAGGAAGCCCCACCTCGGCCGCATGGAACCCGATCAATGTGACGATGCGGATGACGGCAATGACCTGTTCCCTGGTCGCGCCCGCGGTGAAGGCACGGCCGAGGTGCAGGCGGATCCCGGGTTCGTAGAGATGCGTGCTCTGGACGTCGATCGCCAGATAGATCAGTTCCTTGAACCGGGCGGGTATCCGGCCGCTACGCCAAGGAACGGAGGAGAATGTGCCGTAGGCCGCCAGCAGCTCCGGATCGAGCGCGAGGATGTCGTCGAGCGTCTCGTTCCAGCCGCCCCGCGCCGCTCCGAACGCAGTGCGTATCTCCGTCCGGCGAGCGTCGAGGTCGGGATCGGCTTCGGCTTCGGACAGGCCCGCCGAGGCGAGTTCGGACCGCAGGATGGGCAGACCCGAGTACGCCGCGTGGATCCCGAGCACGCTGCTCTGCGCGATCGCCTCGACCACGTGCTCTCGTGTCGCGCCGGCTGCGAGTGCCTCCCTGATCGCCGCGCGCAGACCTGGCAGGTAGAGGGTCGTGGTCGATGCACACACGGCGACCTTGACCAGGCCGGGCATGTAGGGAGGCCAGTCGACGTCGCGGGTCGCCAGTTCCTCGACCGTCCGGCGGAGCTGCTCCAACTCGGGGTCGACGGTACCGGCCGGGTGCGTGTCGGCACGCGTCGCGTCGGTGGTCATGGGCGGACTCACCGGGCGCTCACACTGCTCGGAGCGGGTTCGGTCACTGTCGTCGCCTTCCTTGGTTGATGAGCTGGGAGGACGGCGACGTGGTCGCCGCGGCCGCTTCGGGCCGTCATGAGCTGGCGGATCGGGTCGATCGATGTGGCCCGGTACTGGCGCTGCAGCGGTCACCGGGAGATCGGGACCCGGGCCGCGAGATCGGCGAGCGCGCGCCGCAGCCCTGCCCGATCACCTTCCGGCAGGCCGAACACGACGCGGTCCGCCCCGATCCGGGCGTACTCCTCGACGAGCTCCGGCCGGCCCAGTACCACCGTCACCTCGGGGTCCGGGCGTCCCGCCGCGGCCGCACGCGCACGCAACTCAGCGACGCGAGCACCCAGTGCGCCCAGGTCGCGCTGATGACCGGGCATCCATCCGTCGGCGTACTGCAGGACGCGATCGAGCACGGTGGGTCCGTTGCCGCCGAGCAGCACCGGCGGGTGTGGCCGCTGCACCGGCTTGGGCCAGGAGTGGATCGGGGCGAAGTCCACGTACCGGCCGTGGAACTCGGCCTCGTCGTGGCGCCAGATCTCTTGCATCGCCCGGACCCGCTCGCCCAGCACCGCGGTGCGCCGTGTCGGGTCGACACCGTGGTTGCGGGTCTCCTCTAGATTCCAGCCCGCCCCGACGCCCAGGACCACCCGGCCGCCGGCGAGGTGGTCCAGCGTGGCGACCTGCTTGGCGAGGACGATCGGGTCCCGCTCGGCGGGCAGGCAGACGGCGGTCCCCAGCAACAGCCGATCCGTCACCGCCGCGGCCGCGCCGAGGCTGACGAGCGGGTCGGCGATCCGGTAGTAGGGCCGCGGGAGCTCCCCGTAGGGCGGATGCGGGTAGGGCGTGGCCCGCTCGACCGGGATGTGGGTGTGGTCCGGAAGGAAGAGCGACTCGAAGCCGCCGTCCTCGACCAGCCGGGCCAGGTCGGTGACGGCCAGCGTCTCGTCCGTCACGAACGTCTGGACGCCGAGCCGCGGCGCCGCGCTCATCGGACGACCGCCGGGGCCGTCAAGGCGGCGTCCCAGTGGTCGACCGCCACCACTCGGCCCCCACTGGGCACGGTGGCGACGAGGGTCCGCCGGTCCGGACCGGCGAGGCAGACGCTGGTCGGGTTCATCCCGGGGAGCTCCAGCATCCCGGCCGGGCTGCCGTCGGGCTCCAGGACGGCGACCGCCCCGCCGACCACGAGCGCGACCAGTACGCGACCCCGCTCGTCGACAGTGAGCCCGTCGGGGCGAGCCGATCCGAGATCGGTGTGCCGCGCCGGACCCAGCGATCCGTCCGGGCGGACCGGGTAGGAGCAGATCCGGCCGGCTGCGGTCTCGGCGACGTGTAGGACGTCCTCGGCCGGCGAGAAGCCGATGCCGTTCGGGAACAGGCAGTTCGCCACCAGCACCACGACGGTGCCGGCGTCCGGGTCGAACCGGCAGACCCGCCCGCCGGCCGGGCCGCCGGCGAGCGGCGATCCCGACGACTCGGTGAACCAGATCCGGCCCTGCCGGTCGGCGGTGCAGTCGGTGGGTGCCGGCCCCCCGCGCGTCAGGACCTGTTCTGTCGAGTTCCCGCGCCGCCGGAGCAACCCGGGCCGGTCAGGGCCGTGGGAGACGATCCAGAGGTCGCCCGGCAGCGCTTCTGCCAACCCCGTGGGCCGGCCGCCGACGCGGATGGTGACTCTGGCGGCCCCGCCGTCGAGCCCCAACTCGTGGATCTCGCCGCGGGAGGCGCTGGTGACCAGCAGGCGCCCGTCGGATGTCCAGAGCGGGCCCTCGGTGAAGCCGATCCCGGAGGCGAGAACGCGCAGCGGGGTACTGCGTTCGGCGCGGCTAGGGCTCTGTCGCTGCATCGACCGGTCCTCCGGGAGTCGGCACCGCGGCTACTCGGCCCGCGGCGACTGCGGCGAAAGAGTAAGGCGACTGTGGACAGGCTGTCAACGAGTCGTTGATGGGCCTCGGCGATGCTCCATGCCCTCGGTGACGATCGTGGCGAACATGTCGCCCAGTCCGGCACCGTCGAGCTCGCCGTTGGGATCGAACCAGCGGTGCGTCCAGTTGATCATGCCGAGGAAGCCGTTGGCGACCACGCGCGGCGGCAGGTCGGCGCGGAACGCCCCGGTGGCGACACCCTCCTCCACGATGGCGAGCAAGGCCTGGTCGAACGCCTCCACCAGGGCGAGCAGCTGACGTCCCACCGCCCCTTCGCGACTGAGGCCGGCAGAGGTCTCGGAGAGGAAGGTCTGCAGGTAAGGTCGCTGCTGGTAGCTGGCCATCAGCATGGTGGCCAGCCTGTGCAGCTTCTCCTTTGGCGTGCCGGGGCCCGCCTGGATCGATTCCGCGGACACGGCGGTGACCTCCAGGATGTCCCGGACGACGTCGTAGAACAGCTCCTTCTTGCCGGCCACGTAGTAGTAGAGCGACGCCCGGTCGGTCCCGGCCGCGGCGGCGACGTCGTCGAGGCTCGTGCGCTCCACGCCTCGCTCCTGGAACAGCTGCTGTGCGGCGTCGAGGACGGCTCGTCGACGCTCGACGTAGCGGGCACTCCCTTCGGCGCGGGCCGCCGCCCGTCGCCGCGCAATCGAGCTCGATGTCATCTGCCGCCCATCTCCACAGGTTGTTGGGGACCCGTCGAGCATACGGCTGACCGTTTATCAACGCGGTGTTGACAGAACTGGGTGGTGCGACCTAGCGTCGCTCTCGCAGCAACGCGAAAGGACCAGTCATGGACTTCGGCATCATCAACGAGTTCCAGGTCCCCCGACCGTGGGGGCCGCGCTCCGAGTACGACGCCTTCTGGAACGCCCTCGAACAGGCAAAGCTGGCGGACCGGCTCGGGTACAGCCACATCTGGGCGGTCGAACACCACTTCCTGGCGGAGTTCTCCCACAGTTCGGCGCCGGAGGTCTGGCTCGCGGCGGTCGCACAGCACACCGAGAACATCAGGATCGGCCACGGCGTGGCCCTGCTGCCGAACGGGTTCAACCACCCGGTCCGGGTCGCGGAGCGGGTGGCGCTGCTGGACATCCTGTCCAACGGCCGGATGGAGCTCGGCACGGGCAGGTCCGTGACGACCGAGGAGCTCGGCGGGTTCGGGATCGACCCCGGCGACAGCAAGCCCATGTGGCGCGAGGCCGTCGAGCTCATCCCACAGCTGTGGACCGCACAGGAGCCGATGACGTTCGAGGGCACCTACACCACTCTGACGGACCGGCTGGTGCTGCCGAAACCGCTCCAGCGACCGCATCCCCCCATGTGGGCGGCCTGCACCAGCCCGGACAGCTGGAGCCAAGCCGGTGAGCTCGGCCTCGGCGTGCTCGGGTTCAGCATCGGGTCCGGCCCGGATGCGCTGGCCCGGCGGATCGCCGTCCACCGCACGGCGCTCGACACCGCGGAGTCGGCCGGGCGTGTCGTCAATCGGAACGTCGCCGTCTTCATGATGACCTTCTGCGCGCCGACCGACGCGGAGGCACGCGTCATCGCCGAGGACGCCTTCACCACATACATCGACCAGACCATGCAGTACTTCCTGCAATGGGGCCGCGGCGGTGAGCTGCCACCCGGCTATGAATGGTACGCCGAGGCGGCCAGGTCCACCGAGAAGATCGCCGACCACCGCAAGTTCGACCATCTGCTCGAGAACGGGACCATCCTCTGCGGATCGCCCGACACCATAGCGCCGGTCGTCCAGCGCTACATGGACGCCGGCGCGACCCAGGTCATCCTCGGCACGCAGCTCGGGAGGATCGCCCACGAGGACGTGCTCGCGTCGCTGCGGCTGTTCGGTGCCGAGGTGCTTCCACAGTTCACCGGCACCCCGGCAGTCGCACGCACAGGCACATGAGCTCCGCCCGGGCCGCCCAACCACCTGGGCACGTCGACCTGGACCACCGCGTCGACGAGGCGCTGCGGGTCGTGCTGCGGCCCGGCCAGCAGATCGTGATCGGTCAGGGTGTGGGCGCGCCCACCCATCTCGTCGCGGCGCTGGGCCGCCACACGGACCTGCTCGCCGGCAGCACGCTGCTGGTGGGCCTGCTGCCCGTCGAGCTGCCCGAGTTGCCGGACACGACCGTCGAAACCTTCTACCCGGCCGGACGGCTCGCGGCCCAGGTCGCGGCCGGCGGTCGGGTGCGGTACGTGCGGCGGTCGCTCTTCGAGCTGTCCGAGGATCTGCGGACCGGGGCGCGCCCCGTGGACGTCGTGCTGGCGCAGGCAGGCCGGCCGCGGGCGGGACGGCGCTCGCTCGGGTCGACCGTCGACCTCGTCGCGCCGGCGCTGGACGGGTGTGCCGGCGCGGTGCTGGAGACCGGCGACCATGTCAGCTGGTCCGGCCCGCGGTCGACGGTGGCGGACCGGCCGCAGTTCCATCCCGTCGAGGTCCCCGCGCCGGACCCCGGGCCCGTCCCGGTCCGGCCGGAGCCACCCGACGCGCTGGTCCGCCTGGCTGCCACTGTCCTGCCGTGGATCCCCGACGGAGCCACCCTAGAGCTCGGCATCGGCCGCTGGGCCGCCGGCCTGACAGCCGCGCTGACCGCGCGCCGCGGCCTGCGGATCCACACCGGCGCGCTGGACGAGTGGGTCGACGAGCTCGTCAGGGCGCGGGCGCTGGCCCCCGGCCCGGTCGTGGCGACGGATGCGGGTGGGGCACCCGACCTGTTGACCCGCCTCGCCCGCGGCCCGGGCGTGGATCTCGCGCCTGCCCACCGCACGCACGCCCTCCCTACCCTGCGCGCGCTGCCCCGCTTCCGGGCGGTCAACTCGGTGTTCGAGGTCGACCTCGCCGGCCGGGCCAACGCCGAGCACGCCCCGGACGGGCGCCGGCGAGGCATCGCCGGCCTTCGCGACTTCGCCCGGGGCGCAGCCGCCAACCCGGATGGGCTGGCGGTGCTCGCCCTCCCCGCCGGGGCCGGGCGGTCGCGGATCGTCAGCAGGCTGCCGGACGACCGGGTCTCGCTCGACACCGGCGAGACCGACGTGGTCGTGACCGAGTACGGCAGCGCCTACCTGCGGGGGGCCTCGCCGGGCGAACGCCGTGAACGGCTCCTCGCCGTGGCCGATCCCCGACACCGAGCCGACCTCGCCTGCGGGCCCCCGGTTGGATGACCGAGCGCAGCTCCGCCCTTCGACGCTGCGCCCTTCGACGAGGAAGGACGACGGATGAGACTGAAGACGCACGTCGCGGACGTCACCACACTGCGCGACCTGGTCCGGGTCCGGGCCGCCGAACACGGCGACCGCGAGTTCGCCGTGGTGGACGACGAGTCCGTCACCTTCGCGCAGGCCGACTCGGAGGCCAATCGGCTGGCACACGGCCTGCTCGCGCGGGGCGTCGCGAAGGGCGACGTCGTGGCCACCTACCTGTACAACTCGGTCGACCACATCCTGGTCTGGTTTGCCTGCGCGAAGATCGGGGCGATCTGGGCGCCGCTGAACATCGCCTTGCGCAGCCACGACCTCGCCCACACCGTCTCGGACTCCCGGGCGACTGCCGTGGTCGTGGACGGTGAGCTGCTGCCGCGCTACCTGGAGGTGCGCGCGGGCATCGAGCCGCGGCCACGGGTCGAGGTGCTCCGCGGTGGCGGGGAGCCCCCGCCGGGCTTCGAGCGCCTGGCCGCCCTGCGCGCCGCCACCGCCGCCGAACCCCCAGCGGACGTGCGCTGGTCCGACCCGGCCGGGCTGATCTACACCGGCGGGACGACCGGGTTGCCGAAGGGTGTGCTGGTCGCGAACATGTGGTACTTCCCCGGGATCTTCCGGTACGCGGAGATGCTGCGGCCGGGCCCGGGCGACGTCCACCTCGGCAACGGGCAGATGTGTCACACGATCGGCTCCGCGGTCGATGTGGTCGCACCCCTGTACTGGGGGATGAAGACAGTGCTCACCCGCTGGTTCGACGCGAACCGGGTGTTGGAGCGCGCCCGCGAGCACGGCACCACGCTGTCGGTGGTCATCGGGCCGGCCATGGTCCCGATGCTGGCCCTGCCCGAGCTGCCCGACGACGCCGACAACCCCCTCCGGCTGGCCGCCACCGGGACCGGCGGCGCTCCGCGGGAGCTCGTCGACGGATTCTCCAGGCGCTTCGGGATCGACCTGCTCGAGCTGTACGGACAGACCGAGACCGGTCCGCTCGGCTGCGTCAGCCAGCGGCTGGACGACCGCCCCTACCACAGCCTGGGCACCGCCAACGGCTGGGCGGACGTCGCGGTGCTCGACACCGACGACCTCCCTTGCCCGGCCGGGGAGACCGGGGAGATTGTGCTGCGGCCGCGGTTCCCGCGCAGCTTCCTGCTCGCCTACTGGGGCTCGCCCGACCGGTACGTCGACGCCTGCCGGGAGCTGTGGTTCCACACCGGGGACCTCGGGCACCTCGACGAGCGCGGCTACCTCCACTTCGACGGCCGGATGGCCCACCTGATCAACCGCCGAGGCGAGCGGATCTCCGCGTTCGAGGTCGAGCAGGTCGTCGCCGCACACCCGGGGGTGGCCCGGTGCGCGGTGGTCGGGGTGCCCGTCGGTACGGACGAGGAGATCAAGGCCTACGTCGAGCCGGTGGCAGGGGTCGCCCTCACCGAGCCGGACGTCGTGCGGTTCTGCGCGGAACGCATCGCCCACTTCAAGGTCCCCAGGTACGTCGAGTTCGTCGAGGAGTTCCCCGTCTCCGTGACCAAGGGCGAGATCGAGCGGCACACGCTGCGCGCCCGGGGCGTCGGGGACGCCTGGGACCGCGAGGCCGTGGGTGTCAAGGTGCGAAGGAAGGTCTGACCATGTCCAAGCCTGCGGTGCTCCCCGCGCTCCGGCGCGCGGTCCACGACACGACGGTGACCCTGCGCGAGGTCGGGCTGCGGGAGGGTCTGCAGTCCACCACCGCCGTCCTGCCGACCGCCGACAAGGTCGAGCTGTTCCGCGGGCTGCGCGCCGCGGGGCTCGACGTCCTCAACCCGGTCGCGTTCGTCCATCCCGGCAGGATGCCGCAGATGGCCGACGCCGAGGAGTTCCTGCGCGCGCTGGGCCCGCTGCGGGACGGCGCCGTGCTCAGCGGGCTCACCCTGAACGACGCCGGCCTGGATCGGGCGCTCGTCATGCGGGGCGAGGGCCTGCTCGACGGCATCCTCACCGTGTTCTCCCACCACGGCGCGGGGATGGCCGCGAACGGGATCACCGCCGACAGCGACCGGCTGATCGACGAGATCGGCGGTCGCGCCGCGCGGGCTGCCGCAGCCGAGCTCGCGGTCACCGTCTTCCTCAGCGGCACCTTCGGCACTCCCGAGGGAACGCCCCACGACCCGGACCGGGTCCTCGCCGCCGCCGGGCGGATCGCCACGCTGCCCGGGGTCACCGAGCTGCTGGTGTCCGACTCCACCGGGCTCGCCGACCCGCTGCGGCTGTTGGAGCTGCTCGCGGCGCTCCATGACCAGCTGCCCGACGATCGGCCACGGATCGGGGTGCACCTGCACGACACCCGGGGTGCCGGGCTCGCCAACGCGCTCGCCGCGCTCGCCTCACCGTTCGAGGAGCTCACTCTCGACGCGGCGTTCGGCGGCTGGGGTGGGGACTACCCCTTCGTCGCCGAGTCCTTCGGCAACGTCGCGACCGAGGATCTGGCGGAGATGCTCGTTGGCCTCGGTGTCCCGCTGGCGGTCGACGTCGATGCAGTCGTCGAGGTCACTCGGCGCTACACGGCGCTGAGCGGCCGGATAGCCGGGTCTCGCCTGCCCTCCGCGAGCACCATCGCCTGGAAGCGCGGCGCCGGGATGCCGCGATGAGCGCCCGGGTACTCGTCGTGGGCGCCAAGGGGTACGTCGGCGCCGCGTTCTGCCGGGCGCTGCTTGTGCGGGGCCACCAGGTGGTCGCGCTCGACCTCGGCACGGAGCCGGGCCGGCTCGCCGACCTCGCGGACCACCTCGAGCAGGTCGACGGCGACGGGTCCGACCTGCAGACGGTGCTGTCCGCGATCGGCCGGCGGCCGATCGACGCGGTGTACTACGGCCCGTTCTACCGCGGCGAGAACGGTGGGCACAGCGTGGCCCGCGAGCTCGACGTGATGGCCGCGGGCGCCTGGCGGGTGTTCGACCTCGCCCGCGCGTTCCCGCTTCGCCGCGTGCTGTTCCCCAGCTCGACCGCCGTACACGGCGGGCAGCGGGGCGCGACGGTGGACGAGGACAGCCCGCTGCTGCCGGCTTCGACCTACGGGGCAGTCAAGCTGCTCTGCGAGCGGGTGGCGATCGAGACGAACGCGGCGATCGGGGAGCCCGTGGTCACCGCACTCCGGCTGCCTTCGGTCTACGGGCCCGGTGCCTCGGTGGCTAGCCGGCAGGTCAACGTGCCGGCAGTGGCGGCCGGGCGAGGGCGTCCGGCCGTGCTCGACGTGCGGGCGTCGGCGCGGGTGTGCGTCGCCCACGTCGACGACGTGGCCGCGGCGCTGGTCGCAGCCGTCGAGGCTGAACGGGTGCCGCGCACGGTCTATGAGATCGGCGGGCCGGACGTCACCTACGCCGAGATCGCCGCGGCCGTGCGGGAGACGGTGCCCGAGGCCGAGATCCGCTACGGCGCCCGGGACCAGGCGGTGCTGCCGCACGCGGTGGACCATCGGCGTGCTGCGCAGGATCTCGGGTTGCGGCACCGTCCACTCGCCGAGGGGATGCGCTCGGTGGTCGACTTCGAGCGCGCTCGTGCCGCCGCCAGGGTCGGTGCGACGTGAGCGGCCCCCTGGCGGACCTGCGCGTTCTCGACCTATCGGCGTTCCTGCCCGGACCGTTCTGTGCCGAGGTCCTCGCTGACCTCGGTGCCGACGTGATCAAGGTCGAGCCGCCCGGTGGGGAACCCGCCCGCAGTGTCACCGACGGGCTGCATGCCGTGGCCAACCGCAACAAGCGGGGCACGGTCGCCGACCTCAAGGATCCCGTGGACCGGGCGCGGGTGCTGGACCTCGCCGGTGGTGCCGACGTGCTCATCGAGGGTTTCCGGCCTGGCGTCGTCGCCCGGCTCGGGGTGGCCTACTCCGATGTCTGTGCCGTCAATCCCGGTATCGTCTACTGCTCCGTCACCGGGTACGGTCAGGACGGCCCGAAGCGGGACCGTCCCGCCCACGACCTCACGTTGCTCGCCGCCGCGGGCGCTTTGTCGTTCTCCCCGCACTGGCACGGCGCGCCGCGGCGCTCGGGCGTGCCGGTCGCCGATCTGGCCGGCGCCACCTACGCGGTGATCGCGATCCTGGCGGCGTTGCGCGACCGGGACCGCACCGGCCGGGGCTGCTACCTCGATGTCGCGCTGGCCGACGCCACGCTGTCCTTCATCGCACCCCGCGGCGGGCCAATGCTCGACCGTACCGACGCCGATCGGCTGGGGGTCTACCCCACCAATGACATCTATCCCACAGCGGACGGACGGCAGATCGCGATCTCGGCGGTGGAGCAGAAGTTCTGGCTGCGGCTGCGGGACGCTCTCGCCCCCGATGCGCCGGCCGTCGCCGATCCCTGCTTCGACACCCCCGGGCAGCGCCACCGCACGCACGGGAACGCGCTGGCAGCGCTGCTGACCGACGTATTCGCGACCCGGCGCGCCGACGAATGGATCGCCCGGTTGGAGGCCGTCGACGTCTGCGTCGAGCTCGTGCGGACCGTGCGCGAGGCCGCGGAGAGCCCGCAGGTACAGGGTCGCGGGATAGTGCAGACCCTGGCGGGCGAGCACCACGTCGTCTTCCCGGTCGTCCGCGACGGCGCGGTGATGGGTCGGCTGGATCGGCGCGCCCCCAACCTCGTCGAGGATCGCGTCGGCGTGCGCTGGGCCGAGCCAGGATCGACCACTGCCTTACGAGGGCCGGGGGTGGACTGAGCCTTTGCCGTGCTCAGTAGGCCGGAGACCGACCGTGTAGCTGTGTGATCTCGTGTTGTCAGCGCGCCACCGCGGGGGCGAGTCCGGTCCGCGGAGATGCCAGGGGCTCGTCAGCAGCCCGGCGACAGCGGCCCAGAAAACGGGCGGGCCGAGGCCCAGTGTCGAAACCCATTCCTGGTCAGCATGATCAGCACCGTCATGGCTCGCGGCCGCGAGCCAGAGAGCGTGGAGGAGACAGCGTGCGAGTTATCGCTTTCCAACGGTTCGGTGGTCCCGAGGTACTCGAGGTTCTCGAGATGGACGAGCCGCACGCCGGTGCCGGCCAGGTACGGATCCGGGTGAGCGCGGTGGCCGTGAATCCGTCGGATCTGGGAACCCGATCCGGCGCAACCGTGGCCCTGCGGCGCAAGGTCGACCCGAACTTCCGAGTCCCGGACCCACCGCACGTCGTGGGCTGGGACGCGGTCGGGGTAGTCGACGAGGCCGGCACCGGCGTAACGGACCTTGCGATCGGTGACCGAGTGGTCGCGGTGACCAACCCCCACTCGGGGAACGGAGCGTACGTCGAATCCCTCGTGGTGTCGGCCGAATCGGCGGTACTCGCTCCCACGAACGTTGACGACACGGCGGCCTGCACGCTGCCGATGAACGGGCTCACCGCCCGGCTGGCGCTGGACAAGCTCGCGCTGCCCACAGGCGCAACGGTAGCGGTCACCGGCGGGGCGGGCACCCTGGGGGGATACGTTGTCCAGCTGGCCAAGGCGGATGGCCTGCGAGTGATCGCGGACGCCGCTGAGGCCGACGAGGAGCTGGTCACCTCCTTTGGCGCGGATGTGGTGGTCAGACGGGGTCCCGAGGTGGCGAGGAACATCCTGGAAGCCGCGCCGGGCGGCGTCGATGCTGTGATCGACAACGCCGTGCAGGACGATGCCGTGCTTGCTGCGGTGCGCGACGGCGGCGCGATCGTGACCTTGCGCGCGCACACCGGGCGGACCGATCGGGGGATCACCTGGTATCCGATTCACGTCACCGAATACGTCGGCGAGCGTACCCGGCTGGATCAGCTGGCCCGGCAGGTCGAAGCCGGCGAGCTGATGCTGCGGGTGGCCGACACCTACTCCGCCGATCGCGCAGCGGACGCACACCGCCGGCTGGAAGACGGTGGCGTGCGAGGCAGGCTGGTCATCACGTTCTGACCCTGAGCCTGGCGGCGCGCGCACGGCCGACCGCGCATGCCGGGCGCACGAGCCAGGGTCCCTGGCGTCGTCGTTCACCGGCTACCCAGCCGGTGAACTCGTCACGTTCTACCACCAGCGGGGGGAGAACGAGACAGCGTTCTTCGAGTTGAGTCCACCCCCTTGAGGACCGGGTGCTGCGCGCTCGCATCCCGGACGGGGTCGACCAGGAAATCTATGCGTTGCTGGTCACCTACCAGGCGGTGCGCCTGGCGATCAGAGACGCCACCCTCGCCCAGCCCGACCGCGACCCGGACCGTGGCAGCTTCACCATCGCCCTCAACACCGTCCGCGATCAGCTCACCGCCGCTGCCGGGGTCATCACCGACACCGCCATCGTCGCGGACCTTCGTCGGCGTCCCGGTCGCGATCACCGGCACCCACACGGGTGACGAGCGGGCGCACGGTCGAGACGAGTGGTTTCGGCTGTTGCGTGCGGCCAACCCGGCATCCACGGAGTTGACGTAGTCACCGTCAACCCACACCAGCCCCAACAGCGGAAACCGTGCCCGAGGATCGGTCAAGACCCGGGCACCCGCACGATCCTGCACCGATGCCGAGTGCACCATCCCGACCGGCATCAACCCGAGCACATCAACCAGCACATGCCGCTTACGGCGGCCCCGCACCCGCTTGCCCACGTCGTCGCCGATGTGTTCACCCCTCGCTGGACTTGACCACTGCGAGTCCGACACCGCCACCGAGGGCCGCGGATCTCGGCCATCAGCGGCACGAACCGATCCCGCAGAACCTCGTGAATGCGCGCCCACGTCCCATCGGCGCTGCGGTCAGCGAACCACCGGCACGCAGTACTTCACGCCGCAAGATCGTGCGGCACCATCCGCCACTAATACTGCAACGGCAGTTACGGCGTGTCGTGGGATGCTGAGATCTGTCTAGCGGTGATGATCACCGCGTGGTGGATCTTGCAGGGTGGGTGGCGTCGTTGGATGCCGTGGTGGAACTGATCTCAGGGCGTTTCGCCAGGTCCGAGCCGCGTCACCGGGTCGGTACCTACCTGCGGGGGCTGCTCGCCGGTCTGGAGCGGAAGAACGGGTGGACGCTGGCTGAGCATGCCGGGGCGGTGTCGCCGGATGGGATGCAGCGGTTGCTGCGCACCGCGGACTGGGATGTCGAGGGCGTGCGCGATGACGTGCGCGGCTATGTCCTGGACCAGCTCGGCGACGACGCGACCGGGGTGTTCATCGTCGACGAGACGGGTTTCATCAAGAAGTGTGCGCTCGGCCGGGGTGCACGGGGAACGCCGCCACCACGGCGGCGATCTCAGCGTCCATCAGGCCGACACCTCCTGGTTGTCCGCGTTGCGTTCGTACGGGTTGTATCGCCAAGGGATCCCAGCGGACTGGGAACCAGTGCGGCCAGCGTCTCGGCGACGGGTGTCGCGCCGGTGAGCAGCTCGGGTGTCGGCGCGACGTAGACCAGCAGTACGCGCTCGCCGAGCGCGATGTCCTCCGGCGCCCACCGTTGCCGCTGTCGACGGAGTAACGCTGCACCGCGACCACGAACGGCACGATCGAGATCGCCGACCGCGCCGAGTTGTGGTGCGCTTCGTGGATCTCGAATGCCCAGAGGCAGTATGTCGTGATCAGCACCGTGGCCGAGAGCCTCACACGAACCGCAGGTAGGAGGTGGAGTGGCTCTCGAGCGACTTGCAGATCCTCGCGTCGGTGCGCTCGCTGAACATCATCTCGGCGTAGCGCCTGCCCGCCACCATGAACACCTAGTCGAAGCCTGCCATCAGCAGGAACCACTGAGAGCGCGCGATGCCGGTGGGCGTGCGACCGGCATCGCCCGGAGCAGGAAACCCGAGGCGACGATAGATGTCGAGCACCCGCTGGTGCCCGAGCCAGAAGCAGCAGGCCAGCTGCACCGCGACGTAGACCGCGAGCACGATCGTCGGCTGCACGCTGGCGAGCAGGCTCAGCCGGAGCGCGGCCAGGATGAGCACCCGGGCGACGGCCAACACCAGCCCTGGGGCGACGATGCCGGCGGCAATCGAACGGTTGCGCTTGGTTGGATGTGCGGTCGGCCTCAACGCAATTGGCGTCTTGACTAGGTAGACCGACGCTGCCGGCGATCAGGCTTCGAGCACTGGGCCGTCTGTCCAGAGGTCGCGTGCGAGGTCGCGGCGGGCTCGCCAGAGATCGGACTTCGCGGTGAACCCGGCGATGCCCGCTCCCGCATCGGCGTCCGGGACGCGCCATCCACCGTTAACCGCTCCGGTCAGACCGGCCGACAGCGCCTCGAACGCCTGCGCGGTGTGCAGGTCGGCCTCGACCCCGTTGTTGATGATGAACTTGAGCTGCCGGACGGCCTGCTGGTTCTTGCTGAGCAGCACCCGCACCAGGTGCTCAGCCTCGGCGTCGAGCCGGTCGTCGGGCACGACCCGGTTCCACAGCCCGAGTTCGGCGGCCCGCGCGGCCGGGTGCAGCGCGCCCAACAGGTTGATCTCCTTGGCCATTCGACGACCGACCAACCGGGCCATCCGGGTGGTACCGCCCCAGCCCGGGGTGATGCCAACATCGATCTCGGGCATCCCCCAACGGGCCGACCGCGCGGCGACGACGAAGTCCGACGCCATCGTGATTTCGAGACCGCCGCCGACAGCGAAGCCCTCCACAACCGAGATCGTCACCTTGTCGAGCTCCTCCAGGACGTTCGCCATGTGCTGATAGCCGTGGACTCGGCGCATCACGGCGTTGGCATCGCCCCACCGCGGCATCTCGGTGATGTCGTCACCGGCGCAGAACGTGCCGCCGGAACCGCGGATCACGAGCACCTGCACGGTACCGGAGTCGCGAACCCGTTCCAGGGCATGGGTGAGCTCGTCGGACAACTGCAGCGACAGGGCGTTGTGGACCCGCGGCCGATCGAGGGTCACTCTGGCCACCGGCCCGTCCTCGACGTAGATCAGCTGCTCGTATTCGCCGCTGACGTGGTGCGAGCTTGGCGGGACGGTCTCGGTGGCGATGGCGATGGCGCCGTCGGTCATCGTGGGATCTCCTCGACTGAGATTCGGTTCAGATGTGCTACCGAATCACCGTAGGACAGTCGGTATCGAAATGCAACCGAGTAGTAGTCCTAGGGAGTCGAGGACGAACGGTGGACCGAGGGACGGACTCCGTCGGGCCCGCACTGGAGCAGGTGGGCGAGCGGTGGACGTTCCTCATCCTGTGTGAGGCATTCTTCGACGTCCGCCGGTTCGTCGACCGGCAGCGCACCGCGGCGTCGCGCGCACCCTCCTGGCGGACCGGCTCAGCCGCCTGGATGCGAACCGCATCCTGAACGCCGGCGATGCCAAGACCTGGCCGGAACGGCACGAGTATCGGCTCACGGGCATGGGTCGAGACCGCTACGCCGTCACCGTGGCGATCATGTGTTGGGGCGATCGATGGCTAGATGACCAATTCCAAGGTGTTGGTGCGGCGCGGCGTGCGCCGGTGATGAGTGGAGGGTGCCCAGGATCAGCGCGCTGACCCAGAAGAGCAGGAGGCTCTCGTGGACGCTGACCTGGACACCCTCGCCACGGCACTGTACGTGCGCACCGACGATCTGCT
Source organism: Pseudonocardia sp. GCM10023141 (assembly GCF_042653605.1). NCBI lineage: Bacteria > Bacillati > Actinomycetota > Actinomycetes > Pseudonocardiales > Pseudonocardiaceae > Pseudonocardia > Pseudonocardia sp. GCM10023141. The sequence goes on along the minus strand of NZ_JBHSIR010000002.1, from coordinate 948 downwards.
GAAAGCCTCGCCCGAACGAGCCCCGTGGCGGCCCAGGGTCGGGATCACCCCGCAGATCAGCGACGCCGAGGTGATCACGTTGGCGGTGATGCAGGCGCTGCTGCGGTTCACCAGCGAGGCCCGCTGGCTGCGCCACGCCCACACCCATCTCCGTCATCTGTTCCGCTACCTGCCCCAGCAGTCCGGCTACAACAAGCGGCTGCGCGCGCTGGCCCCGACCATCGAGTGGTTGATCACCGCCCTGGCCTGTGACACCAGCCTGTGGACCGATGACGTGTGGGTGGTCGACTCGACCCCGGTCGAGTGCGGCCGCTCGAGGGAGACCGCGCGCCGGTCGGACCTGGCCGGGTTCGCCGAGTACGGCTACTGCGCCAGCCATTCCCGGTTCTTCTGGGGTTTGCGGCTGCATCTGATCGCGACCTGCACGGGCTTCCGGTCGGGTTCGCGTTGACCGGTGCGAAGGCCGATGAGCGCCACGTGGTGGTCTCGGTCCTGACCGCCGATCCCACCCTGTTGGCGGGCCGCCGGCGCCAGGTCATGATCGCGGACAAGAACTACTACGGCCGCGAGTTCGAGGCCATCATCGGCGCGGCCGGTGTCGAGTTGCTGCGCCCGGCCCGTAAGGGCGAACCACCCCGGCGCGGGGCCCGGTTCTTCCGGCCGCTGCGCCAGACCATCGAGTCGATCTTCAACACGGCCAAGGGTCAACTCGATCTGGAAGGCCATGGCGGGCACACGATCACCGGTGTGGCCGTGCGGGTCTACCAGCGGCTTCTCGCTCTGACCGCGGCAATCTGGCACAACGACCGCACCGGTCAATCCGTCAAACGATCACTACTGGCCTACGACCACTGACCCATCGACCTTGGAATCAGTCATCTAGTTGTACTGACCGGAGACGTTGGTTGAGGTCGTGTGACGACACGATCTGAATGATCTTGAGGTGGA
>NZ_JBHSIR010000001.1:0-1752 GCF_042653605.1 Pseudonocardia sp. GCM10023141 | reverse complement strand
GACCTCAGGTGCGCCCGAATCCTGGCTGATCAACCAAGCTCGGACCGGAAGAGGGTGCACCAGTGAGCGGCCCGCGAGCGGCTCGCGGCACCTCCACGACGTTGTGGGATGGGCGTGAGTGGCCGTGTGCCGGCCGCTACGCCAGGGTTCCGGTGTTCCGATACGGCTGGGCCCCGTCCGGTCTGGCCACGGTTCGCCAGTTAGCCGGCCAAGACCTGCGGCCTGCCGGTCAGGACGTGGCCGGGTGGCTGGTGTGGAAGACGCGCCCGTCGCGGCGCGGTTGGGCCTATCTCTACCGCGTCGACCTGGCCCGGCCCAAGCGCATCCCGTCGGCGGCGCAGCTTGCGTCGATCGCGCGGTGCAACGTGGTGCAGCAGTGGTGCCCGACCTGTCGCACGGATGTCGGGTACCGGATCCCGCGCTCACTCGGTGAGTGCGTCGACTGCGCCGAGACCGCGATCGAGCGTGATCTCGCCCGCCACACCAACCAGCACCTCAACGCCCCCGCGGGCGCAGCACAGCAGCACAGCAACGAGCGCGTCGGCCATCCGGTCGGCGTGGTGATCGAGCACGTCGAGTTCAGGGAGAGCGCGTGAACAGCACGACGAACAACGGCAGCACAGCAGCCGCTGTGTACGTGATCGAACCAATCGAGGAGACGGACATGGTGCGTCAGGCAGGGCGGTACGCGGTCGAGTTGACGGCGGTCGCGGTGGCATTCGCGGCGGTGCTGGGCATCACCGTGTCGATCGCGGTCAGCGGCGGGTTCCCGGAGGTGGCGGCGCCGGTGTGGTGGGTCGCCACCGGCGTTCTCGGCGTGAGTCTGTGGGATGGACTGGGGTCCGCGGTCGGGGCGTGGCTGCACCGGGCCCACCTGCGGCGCTGCGAGGACTGCCGGCTCTACGCGGTCGCGGTCGACGTGATGGACCGGGCGATGGGTGGGCAGCGCTGATGGGCCGGTTCACCGGCGATGGCCGGGGCAAGGCCCGCAAGGGCCACGGGATCCACACCGACGACAACGGTGGGCAGGTGCATTGCCAGTCCTGTGGTCGCCCGGTCCGCTCGAAGCTGGGTAGCACGTGCAACCGGCCGGTGTGTCAGTACAAGGCACTGGGCCGGGCCGGGATGCTCGACGAGTTGGGGGAGTGACCGGGATGCGGGTGCGGTCGCGGTGCCGGTCGTGTGGCCGGCCGGTGGAGATCCCTCGGGGTGGTGCGGCGCCGGTGTTCTGCCGGGGTGCGGGCTGCCGGTTGCGGCGCCGGGGAAACCGATGAGCCCGGCTGTGGATGTGGCTGTGGATCGTCGTGCCGCTGCTGTCGCTCGGGAGCGTCGGGTGGATGCGGTGCGGCCGGGCTGGTGGGTGTTCTCCTACGGCGCCCGTGGCGGGTCGTGGGGCCACGTCGACGCCACCACCTCCCACGTGGATGGCCGGGGTCGGACGGTGGTCCGGCTGACGGTGACCGAACCGGGCACCGGTTCGGAAGTGGAGATCGAGAATGTGGCGGGCTATCCGGCTACGTGTGTGACCGCGGCGCAGGCCCGCACGGCCGGGCTGCGGCTGTAGCTCCGCCCCTGGCCCGGCGTCCCTTCCGCCAAGTCGATTCGCCGGGCCAGGGGATCCCAACCCCCATCAACCCGCCCACCGCTGTCGCGGGGGCCGGATCTTTGGAGTTCTCCCATGGTATGAGTGTGCCAGCCTGAGTTGGCCCCACTTGGAGCCCGAGTGATGGCTTGAGGTGGCCCCACCCTCGA